>JAFAGN010000013.1 GCA_023422695.1 Pseudomonadota bacterium | reverse complement strand
GATCCAGCCTTGGTCGGCATAGGCGGCGGTGCCGATCGCGATCGCCGCCGCCGACACCGGCCAGCCGCCCAGCCGGTCACGCAGCGCCGCGATCAGCGCCGGCGGCGCGATAACAAAGCCCAGCCGGACGCCTGCAAGGCCGAAAAATTTGCCGAACGAGCGAAAGACGGCGAGCCGCCTGCCGTCGCCGACCGCCGCCGCAACGCTGTGCGCCGGATCGGTGTCGGCGAACGCCTCGTCGGCCAGCAGCCAGCCGTCGCGGTCGCTCGCCAGCTCCAGCATCGCCGCGCCGTCGACGATGTACCCGTCGGGGTTGTTCGGGTTGGCGATGATCAGCGTACCGCGGGTAGCGTACGCCGCGCTGCGATCGATCGGCGCGCTGCCCGCGATCATTGCGC
Organism: Pseudomonadota bacterium; assembly: GCA_023422695.1. Classification (GTDB taxonomy): domain Bacteria; phylum Pseudomonadota; class Alphaproteobacteria; order Sphingomonadales; family Sphingomonadaceae; genus Sphingopyxis. The sequence continues at coordinate 6,002 of JAFAGN010000013.1, read as the reverse complement.
CATGGGTGCGGTATCCGGGGGCGATATGTTCCGCCGGACCGCCGATCAGCGCGCCGACCAGCCGCAGCCCGATCTCGCTGCCCGGCACGGCGCAGACATGGTGCGGATCGACGCCGAAAAAGGACGCCGCGGCGGCTTCGAGCGCCGCCAGCGCCGCGGGGTCGGGCAGGCGCTGCCAGTCGAACGCCATGTCGGCGGTGCCCGGCCAGGGACGCGGGTTGATCCCGGTCGACAGGTCGATCCAGTCGCTGCCGCCGAAATGGCGCAGCGCCGCCGCCATCGCGCCGCCGTGCCAGGTCCACGCGTCGCTCATGCCAGTTGAACGACCAGCAGCGCAGCAGCGAGCAGCGCGCTTTCGCCAAGCTCGATCCCCGCACCATGTCCGTCACCCGAAATGCCGCCGATCGTGCGTTTCAGCCACCAGCCCCACAGCAGAAAAACCGGCGGCGCGGCCAGCAGCGACGGCGACGTCCACGCCGCCGCGAGCAGCAGCGCGCTCCAGATCGCGAAATCGACGGGGCGCACGGCATTGCGAAAGCGCGACCCCAGCCCCGCGTGCAGATCGGGCAGCGCGCGCGACCAGATGAGCGGGCCGAGCCGCGCCGCAAAGGGGATGAGGGCGATGGCGACAAAGGCATGGTTGTCGAGCAGCGCGCGAAGCAGCACCAGCTTGGCCAATAATTGCAGCGCGATCGCGACGACCGCAAAGCTGCCGACATGCGGGTCCGCCAGCACCGCCAGCAGCCGGTCGCGATCCTCGAAGGCGGACAGCTGCCCGCCGGCCTTGTGCGCTGCGCCGCTCGCGTCGGCAATATCGCCCAGCCCGTCGAGGTGCAGCGCGCCGGTGACCGCGACCCAGACCAGCAGCGCCGCAAACGCCCCGGTCCACGGATCTACCCGCGCTCCCGCCCAGCCCGCGCCCGCGACAAGCGCGCCGACGATCAGGCCGACCGCGGGGAACCAGCGCATCGACGCCGCGAATTCGTCGCCCGACACGGTGATCCGCGGCGCCGGCAGCCGGGTCAGGAACTGGACGGCGATCAGCAAGCCTTTCATGGCGTTAGTCCGACGACCTGCGCGCTGGCGCGCTCGCCCGGCCACACATGGAGCGAAAGCCGCGCCGCATAGGGCAGGTCGAACGCCCACAGCTGGCGCTGGCCGAACCCGCAGAGGATGTGCAGCGCGGCGCGCATCGAACCGCCGTGCGCGACCACCAGCGTCGGCACCGGCGCCAGATCGGCCAGCGCGCCCGATATGCGCGCGACCAGCGCCGACCAGCGTTCGCCGCCCGGCGGCGGGCTCGCGTCGGGATCGTCCCAGAACCGCCCGAGCGCCTCGCGATCGACCGCGCCGCTCGCGCTTCCGTCCCAGTCGCCGAAATCGAGCTCGCGCCAGCGCGGATCGACGGCGAGCGGCAGCGCGAGGGCGCGGCTGATCGCTTCGCCCGCGGCGCGGCTGCGCACGAGGTCCGACGCGACGATCTGTTCGATGCCCAGCCCCGCCGCCTGCGCCGCGCACGCTGTGATGCCCGCCGGCGTCGGTGCGCCATCGGTGCGTCCCATCAGCAGCCCCGGGGTTTCGGGCGCGCCGTGGCGTAGCAGATGGAGCGCAAAGCCGCTCATAGCGACGCCGACACCTGCGCCTCGGCAAAGGTCGCCATCTCGTTGTGCGCGGCGAGCGCGCTGCGGATCACGTTCGCCGCCACCGCCGCGCCGCTGCCTTCGCCGAGCCGCATGCCGAGCATCAGCAGCGGATCGAGCCCGAGCCGATCGAGCAGATGCCGGTGTCCCGGCTCGGCCGAACAATGGCCCGCGATGCAATGCGCCGCGATCGCCGGATTGTCGGCGGCGAGCGGGGCGAGCGCCGCGCTGCAGATAAAGCCGTCGAGCAGCACGGGAATCCCCAGCTGGCGCGCGCGGACAATCGCGCCCGCAATCGCCGCAATCTCGCGTCCGCCGACGCGGCGCAGCGTCTCGAACGCGGTCATCGGCGCTTCGCCATGAAAGGCGAGGGCGCGCGCGACCACCTCGGCCTTGCGCGCGACGCCATGGCCATCGACTCCGGTGCCGGGGCCGACCCACGCCGCGGCGTCGCCGCCGAAACTGCGCGCGCACAGCGCCGCCGCCGCGGTCGAATTGCCGATCCCCATCTCGCCCAGCACGATCAGGTCAAGGTCGGCATCGACCGCCGCGGCGCCGCGGTTCAACGCATCGAGGCACGCATCCTCGGACATCGCCGCCGCGACGGTGAAATCGGCGGTCGGCCGGTCGAGGTCGAGCGCGACAACCGCCAGTTCCAGCCCCGCCGCGCGCGACAGCGCGTTGATCGCCGCTCCGCCGCGCGCAAAATTGGCCACCATCTGCGCCGTCACGCTCGCCGGAAAGGCGCTGACGCCGTGAACGGTGACCCCGTGGTTGCCTGCAAAGATCGCAGCGCGCGCTCGCTCGATCCGCGGCCGCGCCTTGCGATGCCATCCGGCGAAAAAGATCGCGAGCTCCTCGAGTTTCCCGAGCGAGCCCGCCGGCTTGGTCAACTCCGCCTGCCGGACGCGTGCATCGGCAGCGGCGTGCGGATCGGGTTCGCGTAAATCGGCAAGCGCCGCGGCAAAGGCTTGAACGGAAGGAAAACTGGTCATTCGGCGACAAATCCTGCCGGGGGTGTGCGGGTGATGAAATGACCTTTGACGCCCTCGGGCCACAGCGAATAGGGAACGCGGCCATGCTCGCTCGCGGCATAATGGACCGCATAGTCGAGGATTGCGCGCGCCGTGTCTTCGCCGGCAACGAAGCGGCCCAGTACATAGGCGATCTTGCCCGGTGCGCGCAGGTGGACGGTGCAAAAATCCTGGCATGCGAACAGGCACGCCATCTCCTGCACCGCGATCGCCGCGTAACGCGGGTCGGCGGCCTTTGCATCGCGCAGCGCCGCGACCAGCCGCGCCCCGCCGCGTATGCCTGCGGCGTCGACCTGTGCCTCGCGGCTGTGGCGACAGCTATTGCACACCACCACCGCCGGACCCGGGTCGACGCGCGTCAGCATCAGGCCGCGCTCGCGGCCGGCTGCGACGGTGCCGGGACACCGACCGCGATCAGGGCGCGATAGACGGCATAAAAGCCGATCAGGATCGCGCCGTTGCGGACAAATTGCTCGGCCAGCAGGTCGGGCGCCATGGCGGTGTGCAGCCCGCCAAGCACCAGCGCCCAGCCGAGGATGATCGCCTTGAACGCCGTAAAACCTGCCGCATAGGCGAGGCTGAGCCGCGCCGCGGTCGACCGGTAAGCCAGCGCCCGCAGCGCCGCATAGCTCGCGAGCGCCGAACCCACCGCCGCGGTGCCGAGCCCGGCGCCCCACGCGAACGTGCTGCCGTCGCGCGGATAACCGAGCAGGAAAAAGCCGACAAGCTGGCTCGCAAGCCATGCCAGCAGCATCAGCGCGACGCCGCCCGGGCGGCGCATATGCACCGCCGCGAGCGCCGCGAGCGCCGGAAAGGGCGTCGCGCAGCCGAGCGCCAGCGTCGTCGCCGTGCTCGCCGCGGTCAGCAGCGCGACCCAGAGCGCCGATGCGCCGCGCTGCGACAGCGCCGCCATCAGAACCGCCCCCGGATGCCGGCGTAGATGCTGCGCCCGATCGAGCCATAGCGGAACGCGGTCATATATTGTTCGTCAAAGATATTTTCGGCACGCGCGAACAGCTGAACCTTGTCGGACAGCGCAAATTCGGCGCGCAGATCGACGAGCGTATAATCGTCGAGCCGCGTCGCGTTGCTCGCATTGTCATAGCTTTTGCCCGACCAGCGGACCGCGGCGCCGAGTTCCAGTCCGAAGTCGAAGTCATAACTGACCGCGGCATTGGCCGTTTGGCGCGGCCGGCGCGGCAGCCATTTGCCAAAATTGGCGGTGCTTTCAGACCTGTCCTCGGCGACGATCCAGCTATAATTGCCGTCCAGCTTCAGCCCGCCGAGCGAAAGCGCTGCGGTAGCTTCAACGCCGTGCGCCTCGCTGCGCGCGACGTTCGAATAATAGCCGAAGCGCCGCGTCGTCGGATCGCCGGGGACAAAACACAGCGGGTTGGTCGCGGTGCCCGAACAGCTGTTGTAGATGATCTGGTTCGTCGTCGTCCGTTCGAACCAGTTCGCCCCGACGACCAGCTGCGATCCGAACAGATGCTGTTCGACCCCCGCTTCCCAGCCGTGCGCTTCCTCCGGGTCGAGCGCCACATTCCCATATTCGCTGAACAGCTGGTACAGCGACGGCGCCTTGAAACCCTCGCCATAGCTGGCGCGCAGCACCGTGCCGGTCGGCAGCCGCCACACGCCGCCCGCCGCGAACAGCGTCTGCCCGCCGTAACGGTTATGATCGTCGTAGCGCACCCCGCCGTTGAGCGTCAGCCCGGCGACCGGCTCGACGCTCAGCTGACCATAGGCGCTGGTGAGTTCCGCCTCGCCGCGCGCGAAGGCGGGCAGCGGGGTCGACAGCGACGCCGCGGGCGAACGACTGCGGAAATCGGACCGTTCATTCTCGATCCCGAAGATCGCCGAAATCCGCTCGCTCACCGCGAAACTGCCCTGATATTCCCAGCGCTTGTTGCGGCCGTCGGCCTCGAAACTTTGCGGGCGGGCGCGGGTCGGATTGTAATTGTCGCGGTTGGTGTCGGTGTGGCCATAGGCGATGCGATTGCGAAAGCGGCCATCAGCGAGGTCGAAATTGACCCCCGCATAGCCGACAAACTCCTTGTTCAGCCCATAATCGGCGCTGTCGGCGTTGAAGCCGTCGAACTGCACCCGTCCGCTCGCATAGGTGCCGCGGACTTCGACGCTGACATTTTCGGCCAGTGCCAGCTCGGCGCGGCCCGACACATTATGGTTGCGATAACCGTCGCGCTCGACCCCGCCGAACGCCGCGGCGTGCGACGAAATGCCGTCGGTGGTGAAGCGCTGCCCGCCGATCCGCCAGCTGAGCGGGCCGGTCTGGCCGCCGACCGCAGCGCGCGCGCTGACGGTGTTGCGCGAACCGGCTTCGATGTCGAAGCTGGCCTCGAGCGCCTTTTCGGGGGTCGCGGTGACGATATTGACCACCCCGCCGATCGCCTGGCTGCCCCACAGGATCGACTGCGGCCCGCGGAGCACTTCGATTCGCGCGATGTCGCCGACCAGCAAATTGGTGAAGTTGAACCCGCCGCCGGTCGACGACGGATCGTTCAGCTTCACCCCGTCGATCACCGCGACGCTATATTCGGATTCGGCGCCGCGAATCCGCAGCGACGTCGCGGTGCCATAGCCGCCGTTGCGCGACATGCTGATGCCGGGGGTGCGCAGCAGCACTTCGGTGACCCCGATGTCCTGCGCGCGGTCGATCGCGGGTTTGTCGAGCACTGTTATCGCGGCGGGGATTTCATCAAGCGTCAGCGGCGCGCGCGTCGCGGTGACAATGATGCTGTCGCCCTCGGCGGCGACGGCGTGCGCTGCCTCCTCGGCGAGCGCGGGGGATGACGCCGCCAGCACGGCGAGCGAAACAGAAAGACGCAAAAAGCACTTCATCGGGGTAACCTCATCGACAACACCGCACGCACGCGGGATCGATGTCTGGGCCACCGGGCGCACGACAACGTCCCCGCGCGAACGCGGTCAACTTTGTCGTCATGCGGGTTCACCCCCGTCCGCCCGGTGCACCCTGCCCGCGCGAAAGACGACGGCGACGGGCAGGTCTCCTGGCTTGCGGGTCAGCGCCGGTTCGGCCGCCTTCTCGGGACTGAAAGTCCCAATGGCATGTGGCCGATGGCTCGCCGCGTACAGTTGCAGGGGCAGCCGGGGTTATCCCGTTCCCTCTTAGTCCCCGTCACCGGGGAACCTGTCGCTTGGCGCCCGTTAGCTTGGTTACGGGGTGGTGGTCAATCGCCGTATATCGACCGACATAGCTGGACCGGCGCGGCAAAGTTTCGTCGCCCCCGCGCAGGCGGGGGCCGCTGTCGGTTTAAGCAGCAACGCAGGAATAATCGGCTAGCGG
>JAFAGN010000146.1 GCA_023422695.1 Pseudomonadota bacterium | reverse complement strand
CGCTCTGGATTGCTTCGCTTCGCTCGCAATGACGGGATGCTAGAACGGCGCGCATTTAATATGAGCCTTTCGTCCTGAGCTTGTCGAAGGGCCGTGCTTTCTATTGACGCCGCAAGAAAAGAACGGTGCTTCGACAGGCTCAGCACGAACGGATTTAGAGATGATGCAGATTCGACGCACAATGTTCTAAATTCGCCGGCAATCGTTCGGTGTTGGGTTGCCGTCGAAGCGGGCGGTGATCCAACCGATCGTTTCCTGCGCGCTTTCGCGGGCGCTGCTGCCATGATCGCCGGTCATCTCGATCCAGCGGATGCTGGTCCCGCGGCGACACACCGCTTTCGCAAACTTCCGCGTCACCGATGGCGCGACGATCGTGTCGTTTCGGCTCTGCGCGATCAGCAGCGGTCCCGGAACCCGCGCCGCATCGACGCTGTTAGCGCGGGCAAAGCTGCCGAAGGGTTCGATCCGGGCGATATCCTTGTTCTTCGTCGCGCGCGCGATGGTCAGGATGTCCAGGATCGTGCCGAGTTTGGGCTTGGTGTTGAAACTCACGCAGTTGTTTTCGGCCAGTCGGCGGATCACCCCCTGATTGGCGCGGCCCGTAATAGCGTCCTGCGAAAAACCATAGAGCGTCGACCAGCTGTGCAGCGCAAAGGACAGCAGCAATGCCCGCGCGTTCTTGTCGCTGCCTTCGCGCAGATTGGCGGCAAGATCGGTCGGCGGCGCCGCAGCCGCAGTCGCGATGAGGGTCAGGTCAGGGGCGTAAGATCGCGCGGTGGTCGCGGTCCATAGCGCGGCATGACCGCCCTGCGATTCACCCCAGACGGCAAAGCTGCTCCCCGCCGCAGCCCCCGGAATCTCGCGCGCCGCGCGCACGGCGTCGAGCACGGCCTGCCCGGTATCGACGCCGACCAGAAACGGATGCATCGTCGGGCTGGCTAGCCCGATATAATCGGGCGCCACCACGACATAGCCGCTGCGGACCGCGTCCATTCCCGCCGAATATTCAAAGAAATTGGGGCTGAGCGACGGTGCACATTTTTCGGCGACACCCCACGCGCCGTGCGTCCAGGCGATCACCCGGCGCGGGCGCGGCGGCATCGCTTCCATTGGTGCAGCGACGATGCCGGTGACCTGAAACCGCGCGCCATTTGCATTGGTCGTCCAATATTGCACCCGCCATGCTTGAACGCCCGGCGGGGCATCGCGCATCGGTTCGGCCGAAATCAGGCGGCCAGCGTGCTGCGCCGCGGCAGGCAGCGCGAATAGCGACGATAGCGTCAGCAGGACGGCGACAAGCAGGTGGCGCATTGGCAGTCTCCCCGGATGCGCCATGCTATCACACAGAAATAGAAGCGTCATCCCGGCGAAGGCCGGGATCTCACCATTGCATCATAACGCTAGGGCGAGATCCCGGCCTTCGCCGGGATGACGATCGATGGGTTCTATTCCTTCGTCGGCGCTTTCTTTGCGGGAGCCTTTTTCTTCGCGGCCGGCTTCTTCGCGACGGCCTTCTTAGGCGCCGCCTTTTTCTTCCCCTTCGCCGGTCCCTTCGCGGCGCGTGCGTCGATCAGCGCGATCGCGTCCTCCAGCGTCAAAGCGGCGGGCTCCATCGACTTGGGCAGCGTCGCATTGGTCGTGCCGTCGGTGACGTAAGGACCAAAGCGCCCCTCCATCAGCTTCATCTCGCCGCCGCTGGTCGGATGCGGGCCAAAGGTGTTGAGCGGTTCGGCCTTGGTCCGCCCGCGCCCGCCGCCCGCCGCGGCTTCGGCGATGCGGACCACCGCGGCGTTCATGCCGATGTCAAAGATTTCGGCGGTGCCGGTCAGCTTCGCATATTTGCCGTCGTGCAGGAGATACGGACCATAGCGTCCGAGCCCCGCCATAATCGGCTTGCCGCTTTCAGGATGCACCCCGACCTCGCGCGGCAGGCTGAGCAGCCGCAGCGCATAGTCGAGGTCGAAATCCTCGCCCGGAATGTCTTTCGGGATCGACGATCGCTTGGCCTCCTTGCCATCGCCCAGCTGGACATACGGCCCAAAGCGGCCGCTGCGTTTGGTCACTTCCAGGCCGCTGTCGGGATCATTGCCCAGCGTTTCGGGTCCGGTATCGGCCTCGCCATTGCCGCCCGGTTGCGCAAACTTGCGGGTAAATTTGCAGTCGGGGTAATTGCTGCACGCAATGAACGGGCCGAACTTGCCGCCGCGCAGCGCCAGCTTGCCGGTCCCGCAATTGGGGCACAGGCGCGGGTCGCTGCCATCGCCCTTGTCGGGGAAAAGATAGGGGCCGAGGAATTCGTCGAGCGCCGCGGTGATCTCGGACGGTTTCTGCTCCATCACCTCGCCGGTGCGCGGTTTGAAGTCGCGCCAGAAGCGGTCGAGCACCGCCTGCCACTGCGCGCGGCCGCCCGACACATCGTCGAGTTCTTCCTCCAGCCCGGCGGTAAAGTCATATTTGACATAGCGTTCGAAAAAGCGTTCGAGAAACGCCGTGAGCAAGCGTCCGCTTTCTTCGGGAATGAAGCGGTTCTTTTCGACCGTCACATAGGCACGATCCTTCAGCACCTGCAGAATCGCGGCATAAGTCGACGGGCGCCCGATGCCGAGCTCCTCCATCTTCTTGACCAGGCTCGCTTCGGAATAGCGCGGCGGCGGCTGCGTCTCGTGGCTTTCCGTCTCGACCCCGGTCTTGGCCGGCGCGTCGCCCTTGGCCATCGCGGGCAGCAGGCGGGCGTCCTCATCCTCGCTGTCGTCGCGACCTTCGTCGTACAGCGCCAGGAAGCCGGGGAATTTGATCACTTGGCCCGTCGCGCGCAGCATCGTCTTGCCAGTGCCGTCGGTCAGGTCGATGCTGGTGCGCTCGAGCCGCGCCGATGCCATCTGGCTCGCCATCGCGCGTTTCCAGATCAGCTCGTACAACCGCGCATGGTCGCCGCCGCCGGTCTTGTCCTTGCTGAAATCGGTGGGCCGGATCGCTTCATGCGCTTCCTGCGCATTCTTGGCCTTGGTCTGATACTGCCGCGGCTGATCGGGGACATAGCCGCCGTCGTAGCGGGTCGCGATGGCCTTGCGCGCAGCGCTGATCGCGGCGCCGTCCATCTGGACGCCGTCGGTTCGCATGTAGGTGATCGCGCCATCCTCGTACAAACCCTGCGCGATCCGCATCGTATGGCTCGCGGAAAAGCCAAGTTTGCGCGCGGCTTCCTGTTGCAAGGTCGACGTCGTGAACGGCGGCGGCGGATTGCGCGTCAGTGGCTTGGTCTCCACCGCATCGACGGTGAAATGGCCGGCCTTTACATTGGCCTCGGCGGCGCGCGCATCGGCCTCGCTGGTGATCGTCAGCCGTTCGATCTTGTCGCCGCGCCAGCGCGCCAGACGCGCCTTGAACGGCGTTCCCGCCATTTCGAACAGGCCGGTGATCGACCAATATTGCTGCGCCACAAAGGCTTCGATCTCGCGCTCGCGTTCGACGATCATCCGCAGCGTCACCGACTGGACGCGGCCCGCCGATTTCGCGCCGGGCAGCTTGCGCCACAGCACCGGCGACAGGGTGAAGCCGACCAGATAATCGAGCGCGCGGCGGGCGCGATATGCGTCGATCAGATCGTCGTCGAGCGCGCGCGGCGCCGCCATCGCGGTCAGCACCGCATCCTTGGTGATCGCGTTGAACGTCACGCGGTCGACCGCTTGCGGCAACGCCTTTTTGCTGCGCAGCAATTCCTGGACATGCCAGCTGATCGCCTCGCCCTCGCGGTCAGGGTCGGTCGCGAGAATCAATCGATCGGCGCCCTTCGCGGCGTCCTGAATTTCTTTCATCCGCTTGGTCTTGTCGGGATACAGCTGCCACTGCATCGCAAAGCCGTCGTCGGGATCGACCGACCCGTCCTTCGGCGGCAGATCGCGGACATGGCCATAGCTAGCCAGCACCTTGAAATCGCGCCCCAGATATTTTTCGATTGTCTTTGCCTTGGCGGGCGATTCAACAATGACCAACTGCATTAAAAACTATCCCCGTCACCGGCTCTCACATGTACGCGCGAGGGTGGCGGGGATAGCTTGGCTCCGTCAAGCCGGATTTTTCGTCACCCGTTCTGCCATTTGAAATCAGCGGGCAGGATGCATTTGCCCGCGTCATATTTGCCGACGCTGCGGATGATTTCCTGATCCTCGGGCTCGATGCGGCGGCCGCTGATCTGGCTGTCGATCACCCGGCGCACCAGCGCGTCGAGTTTGGTCACCAGATAACAATCGATCGCCGGTGGCGCGTGCGGATTGCCGACGCCGCTATCGTCGGTCAGGAACAGGTATCGCGACTGCGTGGCCGCCGCCATCGCGCGCATGGCATATTCGGCCTTGTCGGCGACCCCCGATGCGGCAACGGGCGTGATATGGATACGCCGCGCGCGCGCCGCCTCGGTCGCTTGCCATGTCCGACCGAACAGCTGGTCATGCGGCGGCGCGTCGGCGACGAGCAGCAGCGACTTGACCGCATCGGGCCGCCAGTCCTGACCGACCGCGCGGATCATCGCCTGATCCATCGCTTCGGGATAGTCGCCGCCGCCATTCGCATTCTGCCGCGCGAGCGCGCCTTGGACGCGCCCGATGTCACGGTCGAACGCGACGGTGCGCGTGACATATTCGTCGCCAAGATCGCGGTAGAAGACAAAGCCGATGCGGATGTCGAGGTTGCGGTGCTTGGCGGTGATTGACGCGATGATCGATCGCAGTTCGGACTGCAGATAGTTGATTTCGTCCCCCATGCTGCCAGTGGTGTCAACGACCAGCATCAGGTCGAGCTTGGTCACTTTGGCCGCCGCCTGGTTGGCGGTCAGCCCGACCAACTGACCACCCGCGGCATTGGCGACCAGCACCGGGCGCGCATCGGCGATGGTGCGCCCTGCCTTGCGTGCGGTAACCGTGATCCGTTCGCTCAGCCGGTCGAGTCCCGGAAAGAAGACCGCGCTGCCGTCGGCCTGCGTTGCCATGGTGATGCTGTTGCCGTCGCTGCACGTCACGACGACGTCGGCAAAGGGGATCGGCTGGCCGTTGCGATCGGCAACCTTCACCGTCACCACCCGTGTGGTATCCACCCGCGGCAAGCTCTGCACCTCCTGCCCCAGATTGCCGCTGCGGTTCACATAGGCGGCATAGAGTTCGGGGTTCAGCAGATCGTCATGCTCGCCCGCGGTCAAGATACCCGACTGCGGCTGCGGCCGCGGATAGGGGCGGGGCGGCGACGGCGGCATGATGCGCGCGTCGCCCGATGATCCGGGTGCCGGCGGCGCAGTCGATGCATCGGCGCGCAGTTCTTCGGTCCCGACGATCGTAACCGGACTGGCCGATTCCAGCATCGGCGCCCGAATACGGCTGCCCGTAACCACCACTTCTGCCATGCCGTCGTCACCGCCATAGGCTGGCGGCGGCGGTGCCATCGGCGGCGGGGGTGGAGGCGGCGGCGGGGGCGGCGGTGGCTCGGAGGCCATGCTGGCGTCCCGATCGCGCTTGGACGAACCGGTGGTCTTGATCGCCCTGTTGGACTGTTGCTGTTGCGGCTGAACTTCGGGGTCGAGCTGCGGCAGCGAACCGGCAGTGCGGCAGAAGCCTTGACCGGACATCTCCCGCGCCTGCGTGGTCATGATCGGTACCGGTCCCATGCCGGTGGCCAAGACCGCGAACATTGTCGCCGATGTCAGAAACTGGTTTTTCATGAACGCTCCCCGGCAATCGCCATTACGGTTGATGCGAACCCGCACATCGATTGCGACCGCTGCGGTGAACCATGGGTGAATTGCGCCGAACCGACTGTGCCTGCGATCACATTGTCATCGCGCATCGCCCTGCGCTAAGGAGCGGCGCATGGCTTCGCAGTACACCCCCCGCCAACCGCATCCGATCATGGCGCGCGCCGAAGCGCTGGCAGGTGCCGGGCGCACCGAAGAAGCGATGCTGCTGATCCGCCAGCTCGCGGCGCAGGGCCATCCCGACGCGCTGTTTATTCTGGCGCGAAACCTGTGGAGCGGCGGCGCCGTGGCATCGGACCCAGTCGCGGCGCGGGTCCAATTCGATCTGGCAGCAAAGGCGGGTCATGGCCCGGCGCGGATCCTCAGCACAAATTTGCTGGCCAGCGGCATCGCGGGGCCGCGCGACTGGTCTGCGGCGCTGGCCCGAATGGCCGGTGAAGCCGCGATCGATCCGCGCCGAAAGCTGCAGATCGAATTGCTCAACAAAATGGCGCTGACCGCAGCGGGTGACCCAGAGGTGTGCCGCAAACCCGAACGGCTCGCGGAATCACCCGACGCCTTGCGCTACCCCGGTTTTGCGACCGCCGCCGAATGCGCCTATCTGCTCGACGTCGGCGGCAAGAATTTTCAACCGGCGCAGATCAACGACGGCCGCGGCGGAACGCGGCTCGACCCGATCCGCAACAGCGACGAGTTTACGATCCAATGGCTGGTCGAGGATCCGGTGGTCCATGCCATCAACCGCCGCATCGCCGCGGTCGCGAAAAGCGACGCGGAATGCGGCGAGGCATTGCAATTGCTGCGTTATCGCCCGGGCCAGCAATATCGGTCGCATATTGATTTCAATCCGCAGCTCGACAATCAGCGGGTGTTGACGGCGCTCATCTATCTCAATCACGACTATAAGGGCGGCGAGACCAATTTCGTGAAAACCGCGCTGAAGTTCAAAGCCCGCAAAGGCGACCTGCTGTTGTTCCGCAATACCCTGCCCGACGGTGCCGTCGACCCCGCATCGGAACATTGCGGGATGCCGGTCATCAGCGGGACAAAATATATCGCGTCGCGCTGGATCCGCGAGCGACGTTTCGCGCCCTGAACCCGCCGATCAGGCGGTGCTGATCCGGGCGCCGGCATGACGCTCGATCCGACCTGCCAGTTCGAGTTCCAGAAGAACCATCTGCACCGCAGCGGCGGGACGGCCCGATTGGCGGATGACTTCATCCACTGCAACCGGCGTCGGGCCGAGCAGATCGGCGATGATGTGGCGGTCGGTCTGGTTCAACGACTCTTCGCTGTCCGTTTGCATCGGCGGCGCAATCGGCGGCGGGGACGGTTCGCGCATCATCCGCGTATCGATCGGCCCCACGGCCTCCAGCACATCGTCGACGGTCTGGATCAGCGTCGCACCTTCGCGGATCAAGAGGTTGCACCCTTGCGCGCGCGGGTCGAGCGGCGAGCCCGGCACGGCCATCACCTCGCGCCCATAATCACCGGCGCGGCGCGCGGTGATCAGCGACCCCGATCGCGGCGCCGCCTCGATCACCACCGTCCCGTGCGCCAGCCCGGCGATGATCCGGTTGCGCGACGGGAAATGGCGCGCCAGCGGCTCGCTGCCCGGCGGCTGTTCGGCGATCAGCAGCTGATCGGTCGCGATCTTTTCCTGCAGCGCGGCATTTTCGGGCGGGAACGCAATGTCGATGCCGCTGGCAATCACGCCCACCGTCGATCCGCCGAGCGCGCCGATATGCGCCGCCGTATCGACCCCGCGCGCCAACCCGCTGACCACGGTGACGTCGCGCGCTGCCAAGTCGGCGGCGAGCTGGCGCGCGAAGCGGCACGCGATCGCCGAGGCATTGCGCGCGCCCACGATCGCGACGCATGGACGCCGCAACATCGCGGTGTCGCCGCGCACGACGATCACCGGCGGCGCGCCCTCAACCTCGCGTAGCAGCGGCGAATATTGAGCCTCGTCGCTGAAGATATGCCGCGCGCCAAACTCGGCGGCGCGGGCCAGTTCGCGTGTCGCCATATCCACCGGCGCGATCCGCGCCTTCCCTGCTCCGCCGCGCAGCACCAGATCGGGCAGCGCGTCAAGCGCTGCCACACCCGATCCGAAGCGCTGCATCAGCTGGTGCCAGCTGACCGGGCCGACATGCGGGGTGCGGATCAGCCGCAGCCGTGCCAGCCGCTCGGCAGGCGTCACGCGGCCCCAACCTCGTTCGCGCCGTCTTTTTTGGCACCGATCCGCGGCTCGGTCCCGGCACGCAGCCGCGCGATGTTCTCGCGGTGCCGCCACAGCACGATCACCGCGAGCCCCGCGAGGCCGATCGCATAGACGGGGTATCCCAGCGCGATGGCCGCGAGCGGGGCCGACACCGCCCCCAGCATCCCGCCAAGCGACGAAATCCGCAACAGCAGCACTGCGCCGATCCACACCGCGGCAAAGACCAACCCGATCGGCCAGGCGAGCGCGATCGCAAGGCCAAGCAAGGTCGCGACCCCCTTGCCGCCGCGGAATTTCAGCCACACCGGATAGCAATGGCCGATCATCGCGGCAGCGCCCGCGATCATCGCGCCCTGATCGCCCGTTTCCGGCAGCAAATATCGCGCCAACAGGACGGCGACGGCGCCCTTGGCGCCATCCAGGATCAGCGTCGCCGCCGCCAGTCCCTTGCGCCCGGTGCGCAGCACATTGGTCGCGCCGATATTGCCCGACCCGATCTGGCGCAGGTCGCCCGCCCCGAACAGGCGCGTCAGGATCACGCCAAAGGGGATCGAGCCAAGCAGATAGCCCATGGCGATCAGCAATAAATTCGTCATGGCCATCCTTGCTCCGTTCGTGGGGATTGTGGCGAAGTTGAAGGGCGCAATCAACGGATTCGGACACCGATAAGGCCAGAATGGACGATTACCGTCGCCCCCGCCCGCGCGGGGGCGACGGTTAGGCAATTGAGCCCCGCCCTCCCCCCTGCTAGTCGCCGCGCATGACCCCCGCCGCGCACGCGCCCATCCTGTTCTTCGACTCCGGTCTTGGCGGCCTTACCGTACTTGGCCCCACCCGGGCGCTGCTGCCCACCGCACCGATCGTCTATGCCGCCGACTATGCCGGGCTGCCCTATGGCCAGAAAAGCGAGGCCGAACTGGCAGCGCGCGTCCCGGCGCTGCTCGGGCGGCTGGTCGAACGCTATCAGCCCCGGCTCGCGGTGATCGCGTGCAACACCGCATCGACGATCGCCCTTGCCCATGTCCGCGCCGCGCTCGACCTGCCGATCGTCGGCACGGTGCCCGCGATCAAGCCCGCCGCCGCGCTCACAAAAAGCGGCGTCATCGGTGTGCTCGGTACCGAAGCAACGGTGCGCCAACCCTACGTCGACGATCTCAGCGCGCGCTTTGCAGGCGGCAAGACGGTGTTGCGCCATGGCAGCCCGGGCCTGGTGACCGGCGCCGAGGCCAAGCTGCGCGGCGAAGCGGTCGACCCGGCGGTGATCGCGCGCGCGATTGCGGGCCTGCGCGATCAACCGGGCGGCGGCCGGATCGACGTCATCGTCCTCGCCTGCACCCATTTCCCCTTGCTCGCCGACGAGTTGCAGGCCGCCGCCGGGCCGGGCGTCACCCTGATCGACGGCGCCGAAGGCATTGCGCGGCGGATTGCCGACCTGACGCAGGGCCAGCCATGGCCCGCTACCGCGACCCCGGGTCTCGCGGTTTTCACCCGCAGCGCCGACCGCCCGCCGCCGCCACTGGCAACGCTGGCCCCCTATGGCATCGACCGGATCGAGACGATCTGACGCGTCATTCGCGCCCCGCAGCGCACGCCGCCAACCAGACGCGATCGTCGGGCGCTGGCCCCTGCGCGCCCAGAGTGCGAACGCGCGGCATCCCCATGCCCGGCTTGACGCCCTTGCAACTGGCGGCGGTGTCGCTCGCTCCGACAAACAGGCGGCCGCGACACTGGAACAGCTGGTCTTTCGACGCGCCCCAGCCGATTTTCGCGACATCGCGCGGCGCCCGCCCGGCACAATAGGTGTCGGTTTCCGACCCCGGATCGCCGCAGATCTTTTCGATCCGCGCCGCATTGCCGGTCACCGTGCCGACGAACCGCTGTTCATAATAGGCGCTGGTCGCGAAATAGCGCTGCACCCCGCACATCCGGTTCCCACGCTGCACCAGCAATTTGTAGGAGCATATTTCCGCCCCGCGATAGGTTTCGCAGGACATCCATGCGCCGTCGAACGGTGCGGGCGCCAGCGCCGGGGCAGGCGCCGATATCGATAGGGCGGCGGCGACCGGCATCAGGGTGGCAAGCAAGCGGCGCATGACAATCTGGCTCCTGTTTGATGGCTTCTGGTCGCGGCTTAGCCGCAAACCGTCAACGTACCGGTGCAATTGATCACAGTGATCGACCCGCTGACTTGCGAATCGTTTGCACTGGATTTTGACCCGGTTCGCCGTTATTGGCCCGCGTGTTAATAGCCGCCCGGAACGAGCGGCGCGGGAACCTGACTGCGGGGCCGGACCTTGAACTATAACGATATCTTCGCACGCGCGATCGACCGGCTGCATGAAGAGGGGCGCTACCGCGTCTTCATCGACATCCTGCGCAACCGCGGCGCCTTTCCCAACGCGCGCTGCTTTGCCGGGCATAACGGGCCGAAGCCGATCACCGTCTGGTGTTCGAACGACTATCTCGCGATGGGCCAGCACCCCAAGGTCGTCGAAGCGATGGAGGCCGCGCTCCACGACGTCGGCGCCGGTTCGGGCGGCACGCGCAATATCGGCGGCAACACCCATTATCACATCGATCTGGAAGCCGAACTCGCCGACCTGCACGGCAAGGACGGCGCGCTCCTCTTTACCTCGGGCTATATCTCGAACGAGGCGACGCTGGGCACGCTGGGCAAATTGCTGCCGAACTGCATCATTTATTCGGACGAGCTCAACCACGCGTCGATGATCGCGGGCATCCGCAACTCGGGCTGCGAAAAGCGCGTGTGGCGCCACAACGACCTCGCGCATCTCGAAGAATTGATGGCGCAGGACGACCCCGAAGCGGCCAAGCTGATCGCGTTCGAAAGCGTCTATTCGATGGACGGCGACGTCGCGCCGATCCACGCC
The DNA here is from genome assembly GCA_023422695.1 of Pseudomonadota bacterium. Classification (GTDB taxonomy): domain Bacteria; phylum Pseudomonadota; class Alphaproteobacteria; order Sphingomonadales; family Sphingomonadaceae; genus Sphingopyxis. Next base: position 1,973 of record JAFAGN010000146.1, on the reverse strand, counting down.
ATCTGCGACTTGGCCGACAAGTATAATGCATTGACCTATTGCGACGAGGTCCATGCGGTCGGCATGTACGGCGCGCGCGGCGGCGGCATCACCGACCGCGACGAAGCGGCGCATCGCGTCACGATCATCGAAGGCACGCTGGGCAAGGCGTTCGGCGTGATGGGCGGCTATATCGCCGCCGACAAGAATATCGTCGACGTGATCCGCAGCTATGCGCCCGGCTTCATCTTCACGACCAGCCTGTCGCCGGTGCTCGTCGCCGGGGTGCTCGCCAGCGTCCGCCATTTGAAGGCATCGAGCGTCGAACGCGACGCGCAGCAGGCCGCCGCGGCTTACCTCAAGCAGAGCTTCCGCGACGCGGGTCTGCCGGTCATGGACTCGACGACGCACATCGTCCCGCTGATGGTGGGCGACCCGGTGCGCGCCAAAAAGATCAGCGATATCCTGCTCGCCGAATATGGCGTCTATGTTCAGCCGATCAATTTCCCGACCGTGCCGCGCGGCCCCGCACGCCGGCGCGTTACGCCGGGCCCGGCGCATGACGAAGCGATGATGCGCGAGTTGACCGAGGCCTTGGTCGAAATCTGGGGCCGACTGGAACTGGGGCTGGCGAAAGCCGCGTGAGCGACAGGGTCGGGTTCGATGATGTCGTCCGGGGACGCCGCTCGATCCGCGGCTTCCTCGACAAGCCTGTTCCGAAAGCGCTGATTGCCGAGGTGATCGAGGTCGCAATGCGCGCGCCGTCGTCGTTCAACAACCAATGCTGGAATTTCTCGGTCGTCACCGGCGCGCCGCTCGACGCGATCCGCCGCGGCAATACCGACGGCATTCTTGCGGGCAAACCCGACGGCCGCGAATTCCGCCGCTTTGACGGTATCGCCGAAGATCATCGGGCGCGGCAGATCGAAATCGCCAAGCAATTGTTCGGCGCCATGGGCATCGAACGCGACGACAAGGCCGGGCGCCAGGACTGGGTGCTGCGCGGTTTTCGCCAGTTCGACGCACCGGTCAGCATCGTCGTCACCTATGACCGGGTATTGCTCGGCAGCGACATCGCGCCGTTCGACTGCGGCGCGGTCACCAACGCGCTGGTCAATGCCGCTTGGTCGCGCGGGCTTGGCTGCGTCATCAACAGCCAGGGAATCATGCAAAGCCCGGTGGTACGCGAGCATGCGAAAATCCCCGATGATCAGGTCATCATGATCTGTGTCGCAATGGGTTGGCCCGACGAGGATTTCCCCGCCAATGCGGTGGTGTCGAACCGCAAGCGCGTCGACGATGCCGCGCGCTTCGTGGGGTTCGACGACTGATCGGCCGTCAGGTCGGTTGCCGCATCATGCCCCAGAAATGCGGCCCGCCGCCCCGGACATCCCATTCGACCTGTGTCACGAAGCCCAGCCGTTCGTAAAGCGGCACGTTCGCGGGCGTCGCGGTTTCCAGCCAGCAGGGCAGACCTTCGCGATCCGCCACCGCGGTCTGCGCGCGGATGATCCGCCCGCCATGCCCATTGCCCTGACACGCAGTGCGGACTCCGACATAATGGAGATACCAATAGCGGCCTTTGGGCCGATGCGCGTCGATGCCGCCCTGCACCTTCAGCCCGCGCGGGAGCGCGGTGCCAAAGGTCGCGATCAGCGGTAGAACAGTCCGAAGAAATTCCATCGTTCCGCCTTGCGCCTGCCCGGGCGCGCGCCACAACGCCGCGGCTTCATCGCTATCGGAGCGCAGCGCAACGCCTGCGCGCATGTCGGCAGGGACGAGCGTTTGAAACAGTCCTCGCAATGCCCGCGCGCGGTGGGCGGGGTCAGGCAATATCCATGATAATGCCGGATCGGTCTGGAAGGCCTCAGCGAGTGTTTCAATCAGCGCGGGCTGATCCGCTTTGGTTGCCGTCACTATGCCGTCCATCCGCTTCCCCGCTCGACCGAGTGAGTTCCGACCGCAATAAACCGTAGCCCTGAGCTTGTCGAAGG
>JAFAGN010000138.1 GCA_023422695.1 Pseudomonadota bacterium | reverse complement strand
GGCCGGGATCTCGCCGGTGCGTCAGGGTGAAACGGTGAGATCCCGGCCTTCGCCGGGATGACGAAGGGATGAGTTTGCCCGCCGGGAGGGATAGAATCTCTTCCCGCCCCGGGGCTAGCCTTGCCCGCCAACTTGTGCTTAGGCGGCGCCAATTCTCCCCGCCCCAAGACTCGAAAGGCCCGGCAGACCTCATGAACATCCACGAATATCAGGCGAAAGAACTGCTCGCGAAATTTGGCGTTGCTGTCCCCAAGGGCATTGCCGCGATGACCGTCGAGGAAGCCGTTGCGGCGGCCAAGCAGCTCCCCGGGCCGCTTTATGTCGTGAAATCGCAGATTCATGCGGGTGGCCGCGGCAAGGGCAAGTTCAAGGAACTCGGCCCCGATGCCAAGGGCGGTGTCCGCCTGGCCAAGACGATCGAAGAGGTTGAAGCGCACGCCAAGGATATGCTCGGCAACACGCTGGTGACGATCCAGACCGGCGAGGCGGGCAAGCAGGTCAACCGCCTGTACATCACCGACGGCGCCGACATTAAACAGGAATTCTACCTCGCGCTGCTCGTCGACCGCGCCACCAGCCGCATCGCGGTCGTCGCCTCGACCGAGGGCGGGATGGACATCGAAACCGTCGCGCACGACACGCCCGAAAAGATCCACACCATCACCATCGACCCTGCCACCGGCCTGATGCCCCACCATGGCCGCAGCGTCGCCGCGGCGCTGGGCCTGTCGGGCGATCTGGCGAAGCAGGCCGCCAAGGTTCTGGCCGGGCTCTATGCCGCGTTCCTCGGCACCGATGCCGAACAGATCGAAATCAACCCGCTCGCGGTCTGCGAAGGCGCCAATGGCGACGAATTGCTGGTGCTCGACGCCAAGGTCGGTTTCGACGGCAATGCGATGTTCCGTCACAAGGACATCGCCGAACTGCGCGACCTGACCGAAGAAGACCCGGCCGAGGTCGAGGCGTCGGAATATGACCTCGCCTATATCAAGCTCGACGGCAACATCGGCTGCATGGTCAATGGCGCCGGTCTGGCGATGGCGACGATGGACATCATCAAGCTGAACGGCGAATTCCCCGCCAACTTCCTCGACGTCGGCGGCGGCGCGAGCAAGGAAAAGGTGACCGCGGCGTTCAAGATCATCCTGAAGGACCCCGCGGTGAAGGGCATCCTCGTCAACATCTTTGGCGGCATCATGAAATGCGACATCATCGCCGACGGCATCGTCGCGGCGGCGAAGGAAGTGAATCTGTCGGTGCCGCTGGTCGTCCGGCTGGAAGGTACGAACGTCCAGCAGGGCAAGGACATCCTCGCCAATTCGGGGCTGCCGATCGTCGCGGCAAACGATCTGGGCGACGCGGCAAAGAAGATTGTCGCGGAAGTTCGCGCGGCTTGACGTAATTGCCTCTCCCCGTGGGGGAGAGGCGGCGAGACTTGGCAGCTTGCTGCCTAGTCGCAGCGGTGAGGGCGGCAACGTCCAGACCCTCACCAAGTCCGACTAGGTCCTGCGGACCAAGTTTCCCTATCCTCTCCCCCCAAGGGGAGAGGAGTCAGGTTGACGTTTACGTAAACGCCAATTATGGCGCAGTGCACAATTTGTTGAGAGGAGCTTTGAGCCCATGAAAATCCTCGTCCCCGTCAAGCGGGTGCTCGATTATAACGTCAAGCCGCGGGTGAAGGCCGACGGCACCGGCGTCGATCTGGCCAACGTCAAAATGTCGATGAACCCGTTCGACGAAATCGGCGTCGAAGAAGCGATCCGCCTCAAGGAAAAGGGCGTTGCGACCGAGATCGTCGCCGTTTCCGTCGGCCCGGCGAAGGCGCAGGAAACGCTGCGCACCGCGCTCGCGATGGGCGCCGACCGCGCGATCCTGGTGCAGACCGATGACGACGTCGAACCGCTGGCGCTCGCCAAGATTTTCAAGGCGATTGCCGACGCCGAGCAGCCGGGTCTGGTGATCCTGGGCAAGCAGGCGATCGACGGCGACAACAACCAGACCGGCCAGATGCTCGCAGCGCTGACCGGCTGGGCGCAGGGTACCTTTGCCAGTGCGGTCAACGTCGAGGGCGACCATGTGTCGGTGACGCGCGAAGTCGACGGCGGGCTCGAGACGGTGAAGCTGAAACTTCCCGCGATCGTCACCACCGACCTGCGCCTCAACGAGCCGCGCTATGCCTCGCTGCCGAACATCATGAAGGCGAAGTCGAAGCCGCTCGATACCAAGTCGCCTGCCGACTACGGCGTCGACACCACCCCGCGCGTCAAGACGGTGAAGGTTTCCGAACCGCCCGTCCGCTCGGCGGGTGTCAAGGTCGCCGATGTCGATGAACTGGTTGCCAAGCTGAAGGCGATGGGAGTGCACTCATGAAAACTCTGGTTTGGGTCGAACATGACGGTGCAGCCGTCAAGGATGCCACGCTTGCGGTGGTCACCGCCGCGTCGAAGCTGGGCGAAGTCCATCTCCTCGTCGCCGGTTCGGGCGTCGATGCCGTCGCCAAGGAAGCCGCGCAGATCGCGGGCGTGGGCAAGGTCCATGTCGCCGACAACGCCGCTTTCGGTCACAATTTGCCCGAAAATATCGCGCCGCTGGTCGCCGAATTGATGGGCAGCCACGACGCGTTCCTCGCGCCCGCAACGACGACCGGCAAGAATATCGCGCCGCGCGTCGCCGCTTTGCTCGACGTGATGCAGATTTCGGAAATCCTGTCGGTCGAGGGTCCGAAGACCTTCACCCGTCCGATCTATGCCGGCAACGCCATCGCGACCGTCGAATCGTCGGACGCAAAACTGGTCCTGACCGTGCGCGGTACCGCGTTCGACAAGGCCGCGACCTCGGGTGGTTCGGGTACGGTCGAAGCCGTGGCAAGCGGCAGCGACGCCGGTGTATCGACTTTTGTCGGCGCCGAAATCGCCAAGCAGGATCGCCCCGAACTGACCTCGGCGAAGATCATCGTGTCGGGTGGCCGCGCGCTGGGTTCGAGCGAGAAATATGAGGAAGTCATCGTCCCGCTCGCCGACAAGCTTGGCGCCGCGCTTGGCGCTTCGCGTGCCGCGGTCGACGCGGGTTATGTCCCCAACGACTATCAGGTCGGCCAGACCGGCAAGATCGTCGCGCCGCAGGTCTATTTCGCGATCGGCATCTCGGGCGCGATCCAGCATCTTGCGGGGATGAAGGACAGCAAGACGATCGTTGCGATCAACAAGGACGAGGACGCCCCGATCTTTCAGGTCGCCGACTTCGGTCTCGTCGCCGATCTGTTCAGCGCCGTTCCCGAACTGACCGGCAAGATCTAAACCGGTCCTGTCGGTGGCCGGCGACCATCCCGGAGTGCCCGGACTCGGCGACGCCCCGTTCAATGCCGGGGGTCGCCGGTCCACGCGCGCCGCGCCGCCGTCCGACATCGGCAGCGACGATCCGGCGGGCGAGGATGAAACCCACGGCCGCTCGCTGACCTTGGCCAGCGTCGCGCGCGATGCGCGGCTCGACCGCAAATTCCTGCTGCTGATCACGCTATCGTCGGCGATCGCCACGCTGGGCCTGCTGCAAAGCTCGGCGGCGGTGGTCATCGGCGCGATGCTTGTATCGCCGCTGCTCGGGCCGATCATGGGGGTCGGTTTCGGGCTGGCGACGCTGGAAAGCAATCTGATCAAACGATCGCTGGTGACGATGGCCGCGGGCATGGCGGTCGCGATTATCGTCGCGATGCTGATCATCTGGATTTCGCCGATCCAGGACGTCACGTCCGAACTGCGCGCGCGCACCCAGCCGACGCTGCTCGATCTGGGCGTCGCGGTCGTCGGCGGCATCGCGGGCGTGTATGCGATCATGCGCAAGCTGTCGGGGGTGATGGTCGGCGTCGCGATTGCGACGGCGCTGGTGCCGCCGCTGTCGACCGTCGGTTTCGGGCTCGTTACTGGGCGGTTCGACTTTGCGCTGGGCGCAGCCTTGCTGTTCCTGACCAACACGCTGGCGATCGCGTTCGCCGCGACGGCAGTGGCGCGGCTCAATCGGTTTGGCCCGTCGCTGACGCCGCAGCATACCGCGATGCAGGTGATCGGAATCATCGTCACGCTGGGCATCTTGTCGATCCCGCTGGCGCTGTCGCTGAACAATATTGCGCGCGAGCTGCGCGCGCGCACGACGGTTCAAGCGAAACTGGACGGCCTGCTGGGCGAGGGCGACCGGATCGATACGCTGACCGTGCGGGTCGAAAATGACGATATTGCGGTCGATGGCGTGGTGCTGGTCGATCACTATGCTTCGCGGCTCAACCAGCGGCTCGCCAGCAATGTCCGCAGCGAACTCGACCGCAATGTGCGGGTCAATATCGTTCAGCTGCGCCAGCAGACCAACGCCGCGGTGCAGTTCGAGGAGCGGCTGAATCAGCGCATCGCGACGCTGGAGCAGCGCGAGGCCGACGCCCGCACCATCTTGGCCGGGCTGACCGTCGGCGAACTGGTTCTTCGCGACCGGGTGCTCATCGACGCGCAAGCGCGCCGCGTGGTCGTCCAGCGCGACCGCGAGGCCGAGGGCGAGCAGGTCGCCGCCGCGATCGACCGCATCATGGCGTCGGTCCAGGCCGACCATCCGCGCTGGCTGATCCAGAACGGTGCGCTGACCGCGGCGGAGGAGCCGACTGCGGAAGCGCTTGGCACCGAATAGCGTCCGGCGGGAAATCCTGCGGCAACCTTGATGGCCTGATACGAATGACGGCGACACGCCGAGCGGTGCCAAACCGCGGTGCAAATGGCCACTTGCCGTTTACGTAAACTGCAAGCAGTATCGGGCGATGACCGAGCTGAGTCACGCCCTGCACGCCTTCATGACCCGCATCGTCGGTGCCGGTGCGTTGACCGGCCTCAGCCGCTTGTCGGGCGGGGCGAATATGGAAAGCTGGGCGTTCGACTGGGCGGACGGCGCCTATGTGCTGCGGCGCGCGCCGTCGGCGGATTATATGGCGGGGCGGCCCTATGGCCATGCCGACGAGGCGGCGCTGGTGATCGCCGCCCATTCGGCAGGCGTGAAAGCGCCCGAGGTGATCGGGGTGCTGGCGGACGGCGACGGCATGGGCACCGGCTATGTGATGCGGCGGGTGATCGCCGAGGTGAACCCGGCGAAAATCCTGGCCGATCCGCCGCCGTCGCTGCTCGCCGATTTGGGGCGCGAGCTGGCGCGTATCCACGCCATTCCCGCCACGGCCATCCCCGCCGCGATTCCGCTGATGGATACCGCCGCGGCGCTCGCCGAGCTGAAAGCGCGCTTTCTGGACTATGGCGGCGACCGACCGGTGATCGCGCTGGCGATCAAATGGTGCGAGGATCATCTGCCGCCGCCCGCCGACCCCGTGCTGGTCCATGGCGATTACCGGATGGGCAATGTCATGGTCGATGCGGACGGACTGGCGGCGGTACTGGACTGGGAACTGGCGCATCGCGGCGACGCGCATGAGGATCTGGCGTTCGGCTGCATGACGGTGTGGCGGTTCGGGCGGATCGATCAGGCGGCGTTCGGGGTCGGCAGCATCGACGATTATTTCGCGGCTTATGAAGCCGCAGGCGGCGCCCGGGTCGACCGCGACCGCTTTCATTTCTGGCTGGTCTATCGCACCCTGTGGTGGGCGCTGGGGTGCCTGCAGATGGGACAAATGTGGCGCAGCGGCGCCGACCCGACGGTCGAACGCGTCGTCATCGGGCGTCGCACCGCCGAGCAGGAGCTCGACCTGTTGCTGCTGCTGGAGGCGGAAGCGCCCGCGGCCGAGCGTGATCGGGCGCTGTCTTCGCCGCCACCCGCTGCCGCGGCGCCGACGGGCGAGCCAACCAACAGCGAGATAGTGCAGGCAGTGCGCGACTGGCTGGCCGACGCGATCAAACCGGCGGCAGAGGGGCATGGCAAGTTTCAGGTCGCGGTGGCGATGAATGCGCTGGGGATCGTCATGCGCGATCTGGAGGCCGGGGTGCGCGCCGGGGACAAGGCACTGGCCGATGGCTTGCTCGGCGGCGCGGTGAGGCTCGCAGAACCGGGCCTGCTCGCGAAGCTGCGCCGTGCGGTGCTCGATAAATGCGCGGTCGACAGCCCCAAATATGCCGCGCTCGCCCGCGCGCATGAAACATGGGGCGCACAAGAATAACCGGGAGAGAGACGATGGATTTTGCGATGCCCGCCGACTTGCAGGCCTATCTGGACGAACTCGATGCCTTCATCGAGGCCGAGATCAAGCCGCTCGAAGAAGCCGACGACAATATCCGCTTTTTCGACCATCGCCGCGAGCATAGCCGCACCGACTGGGACAATCAGGGGCTGCCGCGCCACGAATGGGAACAGCTGCTTCGCGCCGCGACGCGCAAGGCCGATGCGGCGGGGCATTGGCGCTTTTCGGCGCCGAAGAAATACGGCGGCAAGGACGGGTCGAACCTGTGGATGGCGGTGATCCGCGAGCATTTCGCCGCCAAGGGGCTGGGGCTGCACAACGACCTGCAGAACGAGCATAGCATCGTCGGCAATTTCCCCTTTGTGGAGATGTTCGAGCAGTTCGCGACGAGCGAGGAGCAGAAGCAGGAGTTCATTCTGGGCGGGTTCGAAGGCAAGCGCCGCACCGCCTTTGGCCTGACCGAACCCGACCATGGCAGCGACGCGACGCATATGGAAACGCGTGGCGTTCGCGAGACCCGCGACGGCGTCGAGGGCTGGCGGATCGACGGGCGCAAGATGTGGATCACCGGCATGCATGTCGCCACCCACTGCGCAACCTTTTGCCGTACCGACGGTCAGGATGGCGACGCGAAGGGGATCACCTGCCTGCTGGTGCCGACGGGGACCGAAGGCATGACGGTCGACGAATATATGTGGACGTTCAACATGCCGACCGACCATCCGCGGATGACCTTCACCAATGTGTGGGTGCCCGACCGTGCAAGATTGGGTCCGGTCGGTGGCGGGCTGTCGATCGCGCAAAGCTTTGTCCATCAGAACCGCATCCGGCAGGCGGCGTCATCGTTGGGCGCGGCGGTTTATTGTATCGAGCAAAGCGTCAGATACGCGCGGACACGCAAGCCGTTCGGCGAGGCGCTGGCGAAGAACCAGGCGATCCAGTTCCCGCTTGTCGAGCTGGCGACGCAGGCCGAGATGCTGCGGCTGCTGATCCGCAAGACCGCGTGGGACATGGACAATATGCCGCATAAGGAAATTGAACACACGCTGTCGGACAAGGTCAGCATGTGCAATTACTGGGCGAACCGGCTGTGCTGCGAAGCCGCCGACCGTGCGATGCAGGTGCATGGCGGCATCGGCTATTCGCGGCACAAGCCATTCGAGCATATCTACCGGCACCACCGGCGGTATCGCATCACCGAGGGAGCGGAGGAGATCCAGATGCGCAAGGTGGGGGCTTATCTGTTTGGCTATCTGGGGCCGCGCAAGGGGACGCTGGGGTAGCTGCGGTTGGTGGTCTACGCATCCATGTCAATGATGCTGGCCGGGAGGCCGATCAGAACTAAGGGACAAGGATTGCCCACGCCCCGAGCAATCCGGTCCATTAGTTTTGACCAATGGGTCGTTGCCATCCCGAACTTGTCCGAAACAAATTTGCTTGCCCAAGCCTCAACAAACGGCCGTCCAGCGACAACCTGGCGATCGATCTGATTGCGCTGCGGGCGCGTTGGCGCAAGATCGAGCCGCAAGAGATCATCGTAGGAATTAAGTGTCTCGCGGCGTCCGAACTCCAACACGCGCGTTAACATCTCGGATTGCATTACGCTGCCGCGGGTTATGATTCCGCCGACGCTAATTGCGCCCTCGGCATGGAGGCGTTTGAAATTTTCCAAGTCGCGATCGAAGAACGGATCTTTGTTGTTCCATTCGATTTCGAAAGCCACCGTACCGCTATCAGCGCGGCGCACATGGTCAATTTCATGACTCGTGGATTCTTTTGGCACACCGTCGACTGTCTTGGTCACGATGAAATTATGCTTCGGCCAACCCAGCTCGGCGAGAGCACGGCGAAGGCGCTGAGTCATCTTTGCCTCTCCTCCTCCTCCGCCGATAATTTCCGACATGGGAAGGCGCAATGTTGCCAAGGCCGTTTCTATTTCGCCCGCGAGTTCAGGAAAATCATGACGAAGAATGGCTTGTGCATGGCTGGTGCTCTGCAATTCAAAACCGGCTGCAACCAAGGAACCAAACATTATTCCGCCGCTTCGAGTGCGCTGTTATAAGCGTAAGTGCTCCAATCGGGTGCATAGGCGTCATCGGCTTGATTTCCCCAAACCGTCCATCCTTTTCGCGCACCCCGACTGAAAAGCTCGAGGCGCGGACCCCAGCTGCAATCCTCAATGATTTTATATTGTTCATCTGGCTTGCGGCTATGTTCCCGTTTTCGCGTCGCCATCAAATTTACCTGGCTACGGCCGGGCGCAAGTGTGCGTGCATTCTTGCCGCGAACGCCGAATAAAAGCAGCTCTGTGACGTTACGAAAATAGAAACCGACGCCACGACCGTCAGATCCGCCGTCCTTGCGAACTTTGTGCCAGACGATGTTGGAAATATAGCGATAGCCCCACGCCTCCATGACCCGCAAACCGTCAGGAAGCAGAGCATTAGGAACCCATAGATATAGATGGGAAGGATCGTCGGCGATTGCTCCGACTGGTAGTTCGCAAATCTCATCGAGCGTCATCGTGCCGTAGCGATTGAGCCGCTTATGCTCCGGCGCTACCTTGCCAGTGCGATTCTGAAACTGCCACGGCGGATCGGCAAGTATTGTGCCGAAACGCTTCTCTCCAACCGTCGAAAGCAGGTTGATGGCAGCTTCGCTGCTCGGCGGGTCATTTGAGAACATAATAGGATCTTGCCGCGTGAAGGGCGCTTCGTCAACAGAGCAGTTTGCGACGACGACTTCTGTTTGTTTGCCTCGCCACTATCGCCCTTCGCCCCGGCGCCCGCGCGCTCATTTGCACATCTCGCATTTGGTGATAGGTTTCTCCCTGAAACGAAATAATCGGGAGAGCGGACATGCATGATCTGGTGATTCGCGGCGGCACCGTCGTCGATGGAACGGGCAGCGACGCCTTTGTCGCAGACATCGCGATCGACGGCGACCGCATCGTCGCCATCGGGCAGCAGCTGTCCGCCGGGCGCGAGGAGATCGACGCCAGCGGCAAGATCGTCACCCCCGGCTTTGTCGACGTCCACACCCATTATGATGGCCAGGCGACGTGGGACGCCGAAATGGCGCCTTCGAGCTGGCACGGCGTCACCACCGTCGTGATGGGCAATTGCGGCGTTGGCTTCGCCCCCGCCAAGCCCGATCGCCACGACTGGCTGATTTCGTTGATGGAGGGGGTCGAGGATATTCCCGGCACCGCACTCGCCGAAGGCATGTCGTGGGACTGGGAAACCTTCCCCGAATATATGGATGCGCTCGAAAAACTGCCGCGCACCGTCGATGTCGCTTGCCACGTCCCGCACGGCGCGGTCCGCGCCTATGTGCTCGGCGACCGCGAAAAGCCCGGCGCGATCCCGACCGACGAAGACATCGCCGAAATGTCGCGGATCGTCGAAGAGGGCGTGCGCGCGGGCGCGCTCGGCTTTTCGACCAGCCGCACCGTGCTGCACAAGTCGATCGACGGCGAACTCGTCCCCGGCACCACCGCGACCGCCGAAGAGCTGATTGCGATCGGCCGCGCGATGGGGCGTGTCGGCTATGGCGTGTTCGAAATGGCGAGCGACCTCAAGCGCGAGTGGAACGAGTTTCAGTGGATGGGCGACCTCAGCCGCGAAACCGGGTTGCCGGTGACCTTCGCCGCGCTCCAGTCGATCGCCAAGGAACTGCCCCTTGAGGAACAGATCGAGGAAATGCGGCGCCAGAATGCGACCGGCGCCAACATCGTCGCGCAGATCGCGCTGCGCGGCAATGGCGTCATCATGGCGTGGCAGGGGACGGTGCATCCGTTCCGTTTCAAACCCGCGTGGAACCAGATCATCGACCTGCCGTGGGATCAGCAGCTCGCGAAGCTCAAAGACCCGGCGTTCAAGGCGCGGATGATCCAGGAGGAGAATGTCTGGCCCGAAAGCGACATCATCGATTTCCTGCAGATCGTCGCGCTCGGCTGGCCGGTGCAGTTCGAAATGGACCCCGACTTCAACTACGAACCGAAGATGGATGAGAGCATCGCCGCGCGCGCCGCGGCGGCGGGGGTGTCGCCGGCCGAATATGCCTATGACCTGCTGATGAAGGACGACGGCAAGGGCTTCATCTATTTCCCGATTTTGAACTACCGCGACGGCAACCTCAATTTCCTTGAGGATTTGCAGGCTGCCGACGACACGGTGAACAGCCTGTCCGACGGCGGTGCGCATTGCGGGACGATCTGCGACGCGGCGTCGCCGACCTTCATGCTCCAGCATTGGGTGCGCGACCGCAAGGGACACCGCATCGCGCTCGAACATGCGGTGAAGCGCCAGTGCCGCGATACTGCGATGCTCTACGGGCTCGAAGATCGCGGCGTGCTGGCGCCGGGCTATCTCGCCGACCTCAATGTCATCGACATGGACCAGCTCAAGCTCGGCAAACCCTGGCTGGCGTTCGACCTGCCCGCGGGCGGCAAGCGCCTGCTGCAAAAGGCCGACGGCTATGTCGCGACGATCAAGTCGGGCGTCGTGACATTCCGCAACGGCGCGATGCAGGGGCCGACCCCCGGCGGCGTGATCCGCGGGCCGCAGCGCGTCGAAATGGCGATGGCCGCGGAATAGGCGGTTCTTCCTTCACCGTAGCCCTGAGCCTGTCGAAGGGCGCTTCACCGAGGAGCGCCCCCTTCGACTGCCTTGCAGGCGCTCAGGACAGGCTTCGACAGGCTCAGGGCTACGGTATTGAATGCATCCCATCCTGTACGGAGACACGTCATGAAAGCCATCCAGCTTCGCGCCCCCGCATCGCTCGACAATCTGACGCTGGTCGACCTCGCCGACCCCGGCGATCCGGGGCCGGGCGAGATCCGGGTGCGGCTGGCCGCATCGTCACTCAACTTCCACGACTATGCCGTGGTGATGGGGATGATCCCCGCAGCCGACGGGCGCATCCCGATGTCCGATGGCGCCGGGACGGTCGAGGCGGTCGGTGAGGGGGTCACGCAGTTTAAACCCGGCGACACCGTCGTATCGATCTTCTTCCCCGACTGGATCGACGGGGCGCCGCCCGCGACGGCGTTTCGCGGGGTGCCGGGCGATGGGATCGACGGCTATGCGCGCGAGGTCGTGGTGACGCCGCAGAATTGGTTCACGCGCGTGCCGACGGGCTACTCAGCCGCCGAGGCGGCGACGCTGACCTGCGCCGGGCTGACCGCGTGGCGTGCCTTGTTCGTCGATGGCGCGACACAGCCGGGATCGACGGTGCTCGTGCAGGGCAGCGGCGGGGTTTCGGTGTTCGCGCTGCAATTTGCCAAGGCCGCGGGCGCGCGGGTGATTGCAACCAGCTCGTCCGATGCGAAGCTCGACCGGCTGAAGGCGCTCGGCGCCGACGAGCTGATCAATTACAAGGAGGTGCCCGCGTGGGGCGCGAAGGCGCTCGAACTGACCGGCGGGCGCGGGGTCGATACCGTGGTCGAAATCGGCGGCGCCGGCACGCTCGACCAGTCGATGATGGCGACGCGCGTCGGCGGCCATGTCGCGCTGATCGGCGTGCTGGCAGGTTTTGCCGGGCCGGTGCAGACCGCGCTGCTCATGGCAAAGAATCTGCGCGTGCAGGGGCTGACGGTGGGCAGCCGCGCGCAGCAGCTCGACATGATCGCGGGGATCGAGGCGAACGGCATTCGCCCGGTGATCAGCGACCATTTTCCGCTGGAAAAGCTGGCCGACGCGTTCCGGCATCAGGCCGCAAACGGGCATTTCGGGAAGATTGTGGTGGATATTTAGTTTGAGGGTGTCGAACCCTACACCGTAGCCCTGAGCCTGTCGAAGG
>JAFAGN010000137.1 GCA_023422695.1 Pseudomonadota bacterium | reverse complement strand
CCTTCGACAGGCTCAGGGCTACGGTGTCGCGTAAACGCGACGCGGGCCTGACGACGCATTATTCAGCCACCTCAGCAAACCGCGCCAGATGGTCGGCGCGCGGCCCCATAGCCGCCGCGATTGCCAGCGCGCGCTTGAAATGGCCGCCTAGGCTGAGTTCCTCGGTCAGGCCCATCGCGCCGTGGATCTGCACCGCGCCTTCACCGACAGTCCGCACCGCGTCGGCGACCTCGACACAGGCGGCGCTCACCGCCTGCGCACGATCAAACCGATCCTGATCGACCGCCAAAATGGCCGCCTCGGTCAGCGCCGCGGCCTTCATCGCCGCCAGCTGCATGTCCGCGGCGCGGTGGCGGAGCGCTTGAAAATTGCCGATGGGGCGCCCGAATTGTTGACGTTGGCCAAGATAGAGCGCGCTGTCGGCAATCATCCGCTGGATCAGCCCGACCGCTTCGGCGCAGCGTCCGACGAACATGATGTCGTTCGCCAGCTCGACGATCGCGCGCGCCGCAGCGCCGGTCGCCAAGTGGCTGCCTTCGCCCGGCTTCACAGTAAAGCTGAGGTCGGCGGTCACGCTGCCATCGTGCATGATGCGGTGGCGCTGCTCGACCTTGTCGCGATCCGCCGCAATCAGCAGCACCGCGTCGCCATCGGCCAGCAGAAACAGGTCGGCCTCGGCACCGCCGGCCACCAGCGCCGCGGTGCCGCGCACTGCTCCATCCGCATCGACGACCGGCATCGCCGCGGTCGACGCGGCGCAGATCAGCGCTGCCCGGCGCTCGCCGCTCGCGAGGTCGGTCAGTGCCGCATGATCGGGTGCCGCCTGGCTCAGCAGCATGGTCGCCGCGGTGTGCGAAAGCCAGTCGGCGCCCGCCAGCGCCGGACCCAGCTCGGCCATCACCACCGCAATGTCGATCGCGCCGCCGCCAAAGCCGCCGCGCGCCTCGGGGATCGCGACCCCTGCCAGCCCCAGCGCGTCCGTCAGATCGCGCCAGGTCGGCCGCGCATGATCGGCCAGAAAGCGCTGCACGCTGTCGCGCAGCATCTGCTGCTCGTCGCGCAGCGGCAAGTCGAGGGCGGCAATCGCATCGGTCACGTCGGATCTCCCGCAACGGTCATGCGGCATCCGGCGGACGGGGTCTAGCTGATTGGCGTGGCAGGGCGCCCTATCGCCGCGGCGCCCGGTCGGGCGCCGCCAGCTCGGCTTCGGACGGCCAGTGACCTTGCGCATTTTCGGCGATGATCTCGGCCAGCATCGCCTTCGCCCCCGCTTCGTCGCCCGCAAAGCGGCGTTCCATCGCGATCGCGAATTTGATCGTGCTGTCCTTGGTCTGGCCGACGTCGGCGGGCTTCAGCCGCCCCTGCATGATCTGGACCGCCTGATAATAAATGTCGTTCTCGATCAGTTTCAGCCCCGGTTCGATCGCATCGATCGCGGCGCGCGCCTTGGCGTGCTCGCCCATCTTGCGGTAGGCGATGTACGTCCAGTACGCGGTCGGCACGCGCATGTCGTCGCGCGCAAAATCGGCCGACAGCGCGAGTGATTTCGCCATCCCGTCGACGACGGTCGGATAGTCGCCCGTCGCGAAGCTGGTCTGGGCATGATAATAAACGATGTTGCCGCGATAGGTGCTGATCGTCAGCCCGATCGGATTGGGCAGGCCATCGGGTTCGAATGTGTCGGGGATCTCCCCCATGAGCGCCAGCGCCTTGCTGTAATCGGCCAGCGCCGCGTCGAACTGGCGCGCGCGGGTCAGATCGCGGGCGCGAAAGCGATAGAGCTTGTAGCTGTTGGGAAAAACCTTCAGCCCGTCGGTGAACGCATCGACCGCGTCACAAATCCGCCCGGCGTAATCGAGGCGGCGCCCCAACCAGATATGCGAATCCTCGCGGTCGGGTGCAATCCGCAGCGCGGCGCGCGCAATCTCGATATCCTGATCGAGCCGCTTCTGCGTCGCGTCCGAAAATTTCGGCAAGCTGAGCGGCGTACCAATGAGGCTGGTCGTGCATTGCCCGGCGCTCGTCGCCGCAGGCTGCGCCAACGCCGGGGCCGCCGTGAGCAGCAGCCCCAGCGCGGCCATCGATGCGCGCGCGATCATCCGATCACATCCTGATAGATGCGGCGGACGTTGGTCCCCATGATCTTTTCGACGTCGCTCGATGCATAGCCCAGCTTGCGCACGCCGTCCCACACCACTTCCATGCGGCGCGGGCCGTTGAGTTCGTCGATGAACAGCGGCCAGTCGTCAGCGTTGAAATTGGCGCCCTCTTCGCGCTTCAACTCGGCGATGTACGCGTCGGTCATTTCGACGACGCGGTGGTCGCGGTCGCTGCCGATCGCGACATGGTCGGCACCGATCAGCTTCACCGCATGGTCGATATGGCGGAAATAATCGGCAAGCGCCCCCTTGCGCTTCGTCGTCAGGAACGGCCGCATCTGGCAGATGCCGACGACCCCGCCCTTCTGCGCCAGCAGCCGGAGGTTCTCGTCGGTCGTATTGCGAACATTCTTGTGCAGCGCCATGCACGCGGTGTGTGAAATGATCACCGGGTCGGCCGACGCGTTGATCGTGTCGGCCATCGTCTGCATATTGGCGTGCGACAGGTCGATCAGCATCCCGACCTTGTTCATCCGCTCGACCACCGCGCGGCCCCAGTGGGTCAGCCCGTTGCTGCCCAGTTCCTTGCACCCTGCGCCCGCCCAATTCTGGTCGTTGTAGGTGATCTGCGACGACCGTACCCCGAGCTTGTAGAACAGATCGATATTGTCGAGATCGCGGCCAAACTGGGTGCTGTTCTGGAACAGATAATAAATCGCGATCTGGCCGTTCCGGCGCGCGACGTCGATATCGCTGGTGCGCGTCGCTTTCAGGAACAGTGCGGGATTGGCGGCGATATGCGCGTCATGATCGAGCACGGCCTGGATCGCGTCGTCATAGGCATCGGTTTCATAGGTCTTGGGATCGCACAGCGTCACGGTGATTGCGTCGAGCCCGCTATCGCGCATCTGGCCGACCAGCGCTGCATCATATTCGAAGCGCACCTCGCCCATCGCATCGAAGGTCAGCGGGCGGGTGGTCTGCTTCGCCGCCAAAGCGGGCGCCATCGCCACCGCCGCCGTCATCGCCGCGCCCGAGAGCACAAATTGCCGTCTGTCCATTGCCCTGCCCATCCTATCGACTCCCAATATTTTCTATTGGAAATTTATAGCCGATAAGAAAATTATTGCAAGAGACGCAAATCTCCGGGCCGGTTCGCGCCGCCGGAAAAATCAGCCGGTGTTGACCCAGAGGACCACGGCATCCTGCTCGCTGGTCGAATAGGCGGCGTGCTGCATACTGCTGTCGATATAGACGCTGTCGCCAACCCCCAGGATCGCGGGTTCATAATGCTCGGTCTGGAAACAGATTTCGCCCTCGAGCACATAGAGAAACTCCTCGCCGCTGTGCTGCGACCAGGCCTTGAAATCCTCCAGGCTGCGCGCCTTGATCGTCGTCACGAAGGGCAGGATCTTCTTGTGCTTCAGCTCGACGGCGATCAGACGGTGGTTATACACCGGCGTTTCCATCGGGCGCCCCGCGCCCGCCAAGGTGATGCTGCGCCGCCCCGCGGCGTCCTGCCCCGAATTGCTGGCGAACAGGTCGGTGATGTCGATATCGAAACCCAACGCCAGTTTCTGCACGACGTCGAACGTCGGCGACATCTGGTCATTCTCGATCTTCGACAGCGTCGATGCGGCCAGCGAGGTCAGCCGTCCCGCATCCTCCAGCGTCATGCCGCGTTCGCGGCGCAGCTGGTGCAGGCGCCGCCCCAGATGAAACCCTTCGGTGCGCGGCCGCTTCGACTGGCGGACCGCGCCCAGAATTTCCGGTTCATCTGCTGTTCTGGGGGGCATAAATCTCCGGTCCTTACCTTGGCCAAACAGTGCAAGATCGACGGCCCCCACATGCGCTTGGAAAAAACCAGCCAGCCGGTCCGTATGACGATCCTATAATGCACAAATTTCCGATAGGCTACGGCGCTGACATTCGCCCATGCCAGCGCCGTATGGGCCCACCGGAAACAGTCTGCTCCTCGCGCGATGCGCGGATCAGAACTTATATTTGGCGTTCAGATAATAGAAGCCACCAGCAACCCCGAACACGCTGTGGTTGTCATAGATCAGACCAGCGCGCGCACGGGCGGCGCCGCGGCCCGGCGGGAAGATGTTGAAGATGTTGCGTGCGCCGACGCTCAACTCGACATCCTGGATCCCCGTGTACGACAGCTCGGCGTCGAACAACGTCACCGCCTTGCGCGGCAGGAAGGTCGCGCCGTCCAGACGGCGCCACGAACCATAATGGATCGCACGGCCCATCAGCGAAAAGTCGCCAACCTTGGTCGTCGCCGAGAAATTGCCACGCCAGCGCGGCGTGCCACGTTCGAACTCGGTGACGATCGCCGGGCTGAACCCCGGAGGCGGCGCGCCGCGCAGATGCTGCTCGTTATAGTTCAGCGCCAGGCTGAAGTCGGTCGACGCATTGTCCGACCAGCTGTGGCGATAGGTGCTGACCAGATCGAAACCGCGCACCCGCGTGTCCATTTCATTCTGGAAATAGCGCACCTGCTGAATGTCCGCGCCGTTCGGGAAATTGATCGCGGCGAGTGCCGCACGCTCGGCTGCGGTTGTATTGCGCGACGGGGTCAGCAACAGGCGATCGTCGACGTCGATCTGATAGAAATCGAGCGTGGTCAGGAAGCCGTCCAGACCGGTGAACACGACACCCGCCGACATGTTGAACGACGTTTCGGGGGTCAGCGCTGCCGATCCGAACACCTGCGCCGCGGGCGAACCCGGGACCAGCACGGCGTCGAGGATGAAGCCGCCGACGCCATCGAGCTGCGAGGTCAGGCTGGTCCCGAACACCTGGCCGGCGGCCGGGGCGCGGAAACCGGTGCTGACCGAACCGCGCAGGGCAAAGGCATCGCTCAGCTCGAAGCGGGTCGCCGCCTTGTAGCTGAAGTTCGTGCCGAACTGGTCGTAATCCTCGTAGCGACCGGCGACCGACAGGTTCCACCACGGGGTGATGTCGGCGTCGACTTCGGCAAACACCGCATAGCTGTTCGAGTCGAAGGCTCCGGCGAACTCGGGCGAAAAGCCCTGGAAGCCGTTCGACCCGGCGGGCAGATCGCGCAGCGGCCCGGTCAGATAGCTGGCCAGATCGCCTTCGCCAATGACATAGGTTTCCTTGCGATGGCTGGCGCCCGCGAACAACAGGACCTGGTCGTTCAGCTCATAGGAAATTTCGCCGTCGAACTGGATTTCGCGCTGGGTCAGCGAACCCGGTTTGAACGATGTCGGCGAATTGACCCCCATCGACGCGTTGATCGTGCCGGTGATCGAATAGTCGACCGTGTTGGTGCCATAACGCGCCGACAGATCCCAGGTCAGCGGGCCTTCCTGATCGCGCAGACCGACCAGCGCACTGAAATCTTCCAGATGGCCGCGGAATTCCGGGGTGAAGCCGCCGGGATAGACGCGGGTCAGGTCGAACAGCTGCGGGTGTGCGGGCGACAGGTCGAACGCCGAATTGGCGTAGGTGCCGTGGCGGTTCAGCCCGCCCGCGGTGATCGGCTGGCGCAGACCAAAGGTGACCGAGCTTTTGCCGGTCATATAGTTGCCGAAGGTATAGAGTTCGAGCGAATCGCTCAGCTCGATGCCCGCGTTCCACACCGATTTGAACGCCATATA
Source organism: Pseudomonadota bacterium (assembly GCA_023422695.1). Taxonomy (GTDB): domain Bacteria; phylum Pseudomonadota; class Alphaproteobacteria; order Sphingomonadales; family Sphingomonadaceae; genus Sphingopyxis. The sequence goes on along the minus strand of JAFAGN010000137.1, from coordinate 21,033 downwards.
GCGCGGATCGAGGTTGCCTTCGGGGTGCTCGGGCACGTCCGGGATACCCGCCGCGCGCAGCGCCACAGCGCCGGCATGGCTGGCCTTGCGTGCATAGGCCTTGGCCTGGTCGGTATATTGGGCCGCCAGGTTGAAATAGGCATTGTCGCCGACCGGCACCGCGATGTGGCCCTGAATGTCATAGGTGCGGCCGCCGCTGCTGAAATATTCGCCGACCTGCCCGATGATCGAGCCGCCGCTCCGCTGCTTCTTCAGCTCCATGTTGATCACGCCGGCGATGGCGTCCGAACCATATTGCGCCGACGCACCGTCGCGCAGCACTTCGACGCTCGACAGCGCGATCGGCGGAATCACGTTGAAATCCTGACCCTGCGAGCCCGACGTCGATGCGTGGCCGGTGCCGATCTGGACGATCGAGGCACGGTGGCGACGCTTGCCGTTCATCAACAGCAGGACGTGGTCGGCGGGCGAACCGCGCAGCGTGATCGGGCGAACGAACGACGAACCGTCGTTGCCCTGCAGGCGCTGGGCGTTGAAGGCGGGGACCAGCGTGCGAAGCGCGTCGTTCACGTCGGTGTAGCCGGTCGCCGTGATGCTTTCCGGTGCGATAACGTCGATCGCGACCGAGCTGTCGGTGATCGAGCGGTCCTTGCGGCGCGTCCCGATGACAACGATGTCGCTGCCACCCTCATCGGCGTCGGCACCGTCGGCCTCCGGCGGCGGCGTCTGGGCCACGGCAACCGGCGCGACCGCAAAAGCCAGCGCCGACGACAACAGCAGACGTGAAACGAACTTCGACATTATTTCCCTCCTTGGTAACCCGATATTGACCCTGGAAACCGCAAATTTCCGGGCTTCGTCTTATTCTTGAAATTTTTCCTATCATAAATTTTATTGCCCAGCCAGCAAAATATTCCTATGTGACGGATCAGGAGCTGGCGCCGATCCGTGCCAGCCCGATCGACGGGGAGCTTCAGACGTGACCGACATCGCCAACCCGTCCGCGCGCGTCCGGTCGATCCGCCGTCTTGGCATCTTGTCTGTGCCGACGCTTGCCTTGTTGCTTTCGAGCGCCACGGCCGCCGCGCAGCCAGCGGCTGCCGCACAAGACCTTGTTATTCATGCCGGTGCCGTGATCGCGGTCCCCGGCGAGCGCACGCTCGGCCCGACGACGATCGTCGTGCGCAACGGCAAAATTGTCGAAATCCTGCCGGGCCATGTCGACAATGGCGCGGCGCCGGTGATCGACCTTAAAGACCGCACCGTCCTCCCAGGTCTGATCGACACCCATGTCCACTTCAGCTTTTCGCCCGCGACGCGCAATTGGTCGGCGGCGATCGACACGCCGGAAGACGTCGCGCTGTTTTCCTTTTCCAATGCGAAAAAGACGTTGGAGGCGGGGTTCACGACCGTTCGCGATGTGGGCTCCGACGGCTATGCCATCCACGCGCTGCGCGACGCGATCAACGACGGCGTTGTCACCGGCCCGCGCATCTTTCTGTCGGGCACCTCGCTGTCGATCGTCGGCGGCCATGGCGACATGTCGGGGCTCAACCGCAAGACGACCGAGGCACTGTTCCCCTGTGACTATACCGGCGCCTGCACCGGTGCGGTCGAATGCGCGCTGCGCGTGCGCGAGGCCGCCAAATATGGCGCCGACCTGATCAAGATCACCTCGACCGGCGGCATCATGTCGCAGCAGGCGCGCGGGCTGGGCCAGCATTTGAGCGACGAGGAACTAAGCTCGATCGTCACCACCGCGCACAGCCTGGGCCTCAAAGTCGCGGCGCACGCCCATGGAGCGCAGGGGGTCACCGCGTCGGTGCGCGCCGGGGTCGATTCGATCGAGCATGGCACCTATCTCGACGCCAACACCGCCAAGATGATGGCGGCGCGCGGCACCTGGCTGGTCCCGACGCTCGGCCTGCTCGATTCGCACGACACCGCCGACACCGCGCGCATCACCCCCGCGGTGGCGGCCAAGATGGCCGAGGCGCGCAAGGTGTCGGGCGACAACATTCGCCTCGCGGTGCGCTACAAGGTCAATATCGCCTTCGGCACCGACGCGGGCGTGTCGCCGCACGGCGAAAACGCGCGGCAGTTTCGCAAGATGGTCGAACAGGGACCGATGACCCCGATGGCGGCGCTGCGCGCGGCGACCGTCGACGCCGCGGCGCTGCTTGGCCAGTCCGATAATATCGGCACGATCGCGCCGGGCAAATTTGCCGACATCATCGCGGTCGCGGGCGATCCCTATCGCGACGTCACCGTGCTGGAAAAGGTCGCTCTCGTCATCAAGGACGGCCAGATCGTCGCGCAGAATGACGACTGACCAATGCAATACCCACAAACCACCGAATCCATGGCAGAAAAGAAACTTATGAACGCTCCTGAAAATATTGCGAAAATTCCGTCGACCCTGCACGCGAACGCCCCGCTGGCGGCGCAGGCCATCGCCACCTTTGATCAGCTCGGCCTGTCGATCGACGATCGCCGCGGGTCGGACCTGCCGGTCTTTTCGCCGATCGACGGGTCCGAGCTCGCCGTGCTGCGCACCGACACCCCCGCCGAAGTGGACGCGATGGTCGCCAATGCCCGCACCGCCTTTGCCGCGTGGAGCCAGGTTCCTGCCCCGCATCGCGGCGAGTTGATCCGCCGCTATGGCGCGCTGGTCCGCGAGCATAAGGAGCCTCTGTCGCTGCTTCTGTCGATCGAGAACGGCAAGATCCTGACCGAAGCGCGCGGCGAAGTGCAGGAAGTCATCGACATCTGCGAATATGCCGTCGGGCTGTCGCGCCAGCTGTTCGGACTGACCATCGCGTCGGAGCGACCCGAACACCGGCTGACCGAATATTGGCACCCGATGGGCGTGCTCGGGCTGATCTCGGCGTTCAATTTCCCCGCCGCGGTGTGGTCGTGGGGGACGACCGTCGCCCTGGTGTGCGGCAACAGCGCAATCTGGAAACCGTCCGAAAAAACCCCGCTCACCGCGCTCGCCTTTGCCGGATTGCTGGCAAAGGCCGCCGACGAATATGATCTGGCACCCGCCCATTTGATCCAGGTTGTCGTCGGCGACGCGCGCTGCGGCACCGCGATCGCCGACCACCCCGACGTTGCGATCGTCAGCGCGACGGGCAGCGTGCAGATGGGGCAGGATGTCGCGGTGCGCGTCGCCGGGCGGTTCGGGCGATCGGTCCTCGAACTCGGCGGCAATAATGCCGCGATCATTGCGCCCAGCGCCGACCTCGACCTCGCGCTGCGCGGCGCGGTGTTCGCGGCGACCGGCACCTGCGGCCAGCGCTGCACGACGCTGCGCCGCCTGATCGTCCACAACAGCATCCGCGAGGCGTTCGTTCAGCGGCTGATCGCGACCTTCGCGACGCTGCGTATCGGATCGCCGCTCGACGACGCCACGCATGTCGGACCGCTCATCGACCGGATGGCGTTCGACGGCATGCAGCGCGCGCTCCAGCAGGCGCGCGCTGAGGGCGGAACCGTGCATGGCGGCGAGCGGCTCGACGCCGCAGGCGCCGCCGATGCCTATTATGTCCGCCCGGCGATCGCCGAAATGCCCGGGCAAAGCGCGATCGTGCGCGAGGAAACCTTCGCCCCGATCCTCTATGTGATGGGCTATGACACGCTCGACGAAGCGATCGCGCTGCAAAACGGCGTATCGCAAGGGCTCTCGTCGAGTATCTTCACCAGCGACGTCCGTGAAGCCGAGCGCTTCCAGTCGGCGCAGGGCAGCGACTGCGGCATCGTCAACGTCAATATCGGGACCAGCGGTGCCGAAATCGGCGGCGCCTTCGGCGGTGAAAAGGTCACCGGCGGCGGCCGCGTTTCGGGCTCCGACAGCTGGAAAAATTACATGCGCCGCGCCACCGCGACGGTGAATTACTCGACCTCGTTGCCACTGGCGCAGGGCGTGAAGTTCGACCTCGACATCGATCCGTGAAACTACGCACAAGAAACAAAATCCAAGGAGAGTGAATATGATCCCCCGCACCCTGAAACTCTTGGCGTCGGCCAGCCTGCTGATGCTCGCGACCCCGTCGCTCGCCATCGCGCAGGAAGGCAGCTTCCAGGGCACCTCGCTGCTCGGCCAGCGTATGGTGACCAACCCCGACCGCAACGTCGGCGTCGCCGCCGTCGCCACGCTCGAACGCGCCGCGAAGGATGCCAAGGCCGCATTCGAAAGCAATATGACCGTCGATAGCGCGACCTGGTACGGCCGCATCCTGTTCTATCAGGGCTATGTCAAGGAATCGGCGGCGGTCTATGAAACCGCGCTCAAGCGCTTTCCCAATTCGGGCAAGCTGATGCGCCATCTCGCGCACCGCCATTTCTCGCTCCGTCAGTTCGACAAGTCGATCGAGGTCGGCCTGAAAGCTGCGAAAATCTATGAAGGCCAGCCGCTCGAGCGCGAAAAGCCCGGCCCCGACTATTTCCCCGGCACCCCCGACGTGGTGCAATATTATCTCTATTACCACCTCGGCCAGGCCTATTTCGCCAAGCATGATTATGACAATGCCGCCAAATGGTTCGCCAAGTCGGCCGAATCCGCCGCGTTCAACCATGATGTCGAAGCACGCACCGCGAACAGCTATTGGGAATATCTGTCGCTCGCGCGCGGCGGCAACCTGCGCGCGGCGCAGAAGGTGCTCGACGATTACGACCTGACGTTGTTCGAGGTGCAGCCCGACGGCAGCCCCGACACCTATTTCGACGGACTCCAGCTGTTCAAGGGCCATCGCTCGCCCAAATCCTTCTTCAGCGCCGAAGACACGGGCCGCGCCTTTGCCACCGCAGACGGCGTCGCCGCATCCACCGCCTACAGCCTCGCCAATTATTACATCCTGATGGGCGAGGCCGAGAAGGCGAAACCTTGGCTCCAGCGGTCGATCAACGTCGACAGCTGGAGCTATTTTGCCCGGGTTCAGGCCGAGGCCGACTGGCTGTTGCTGTTCCCCGGTCAGCAGCCCTGACGCACCAGGCCACCACAGCGGCCGTTCCCGCGCGTAGTCCCTGGCGCGTAGGAACGGCCGCGAATGCGGCGCGCACCGACGAAAGGCCGACGTATCGGCTGTCCTGACCCTAGAAGCCGATTTTGAAACCGGTGTAGAAAGTCCGTCCCGCAAAACCCTGACGGCCGGAAGGACCGTTCAGCGAGCCGCGTACCTTGTCCGGATATTCATCGGTCAGGTTCTGGACGCCGACATAGATACGCGCGTTGTCCCGAACCTCGTAACCGATCTGGATGTCGTGATTGACGAAGGCTTTGACATAGGGCTCGTCGATGAAGCTGTCGGCGGTGCCGCGCTGCGTGTTGATGAGCGGCGGCCGCAGCGTCGAACTGCTATAGTTGAAGCCGTAATTCGCGTCCCAGCGTCCCAACGTCCAACCGAGGTCGAAATTCAGAACCCAGCGCGGCGACGACCCGCCCGTATCGGTGTTGAACAGACCCAGGTCGTCGGTCAGCACAGGCAGCGGCGTCTTCTGAATGTCCAGCCGTTCCAGCCAGGTACCCGACAGGCTCGCGCGGAACCGTCCCAAATTATCGGTCGGCAACACATAGCTTGTCATGAATTCGATGCCGCTCGTGCGCAGTTCGGCGACGTTGACCGACTGGATCTCGACAAAGGTCGCAACCCCCGTACCGGTTTGGCGCCGCAGCAGCGGACAGAAAACATTGTCGAGCGTCGGGGCGTCATAGCATGCGTTGAAGATTGCCGCGGTCGCGGGACGAAGCACGGCATCCTTGATCCGGATATCGAAATAGTCGGCACTGACCGTCAGTCCGCGGACGAAATCGGGTTGCCACAGGAAACCTGCCGTCATCGTTTTCGCGGTTTCTTCCTGCAGGTTCCGGTTGCCGCCGGTCGTCGCAGCAAAGAAGGTGCCAAGGCGGGGGTCGAAGGTCGCCGGATTGACGCCAAGGGCACGCAGCGCAGTGTCGCAGTTCGCCCGTCGCGTCGACGTGCCGAGGCCGACGTTCGTGGTCGAACAGGGATCAAATTGTCCCAGGCTGACAGATATGTTGGTGCGCGGTTCGAACAATTCCTGGATGTTGGGCGCTCGCACGGCCGAAGAAATGGTACCCCGCAGCGTCAGTCCGGCGATGGTGGCAAAGCTTGCACCGACCTTCCAGGTGTTGGTGCTCCCGATCGTCGAATAGTCCGAATAGCGAAATGCTCCGTCGATGGTGAAGCGGCGCAGCCACGGCCCGTTGTCGGCGAGCAGCGGCAGCGAGATTTCGCCAAACGCTTCCTTGACGCTGAACCGCCCCGCTAGATCAAGACCGGCGACAAAGCCGACTGTACGCGGCGATCCCGAAAACGCGTCATAGTCGGAGTTGGAACTTTCCCGCCGATACTCGCCGCCCGCGACGACACGGACCGGACCGCCCGGCAATTCAAAGAAGGCGCCGGTGTCAGCGGTCAGATACCCCTGAACAACGGTCTGCCGATTGCGAACGTGCTGAACCGTCGGGATCCATATCCACGCCCGCGCGGCGTCATTCACCGCATTGTTGGTGGTAAAGGGATTGAAGGCAACGCAACCGCTGTTCGCTCCTGGCGTAAAGGTCACCGCGCCGAGTGCTGGACGGAAGGAGGTTGCGAGCGCGTCCGTTGCAAGGCGGTTGAAACTCGACGGGTCGAGGTTGCTTCGGCAAACCGCCCGTCCCGTCGCGGGATCGATAACGGAATCGATGGCGGCGATGTAACGGTCGAACATCCGGTTGTTGGTCGTTGTCTCGCGGCGTTCGACTTCGCCGATATTCGCCGAGACATTATAGCTGAGGTGCGGCGTGAGATCGCCGCGCGCGCCGATCACGACCCGCGTCGTTATCTTGCGGACGATCGATTCATTGAAACCGCTGTCGAGATCCCAGCGGTTGAACAGGATCGGCGCACCGGCGGGGGCCGCAGCCAATACCGCAGCGGGAAGAAAGGCGTTATCGCGAGCGACCGGCATCCCGACCGTCAGCGATTCCTGATCGACCGAGCGCAGCCGGACGTTCGAATGATGGACGTCAAAATAGGGTTTGAACGCGCTATCCAGATCATAATGTCCGGAGAGGCTGAAGATATGCCGCCGATTGGCGGGGCGGATACCTTGCGCGAACAGGCGCCAGTTGGGAATGCCGTCGCCGCCGATCTCACCCGTCCCGGCAAAGCTGCCGACGTTGGTGCCGTGGCGAAACGGCGTGCCGTCGCCGTTGAAGCCGGTCGAAAATATCCCGAACGGATCGATGCGTGCGCCGCCGTTGGTAAAGAATGATTCCTGCGTACCCGGACGCAGCACAAACCGCGGATTGGTACCATTCAGATTGTTGATCTGCTCGTGAACGCCGGTGCTCGATTCCGGGCGCGCGGTCGCAAGGGTCAACGGGCGCTCGCCAAACGTATAGTTGAAGGTGATATTACCGGCACCGCCGTCGAAATTGTGGCCGGCGGTGATCGAATAGACCTGGTCGCGGAAGTCGCCGAGTTGCGCATCGCCATAACGGCCCTCGACGGCAACGCCTTCGAAATCCTTGCGCAGGATGAAGTTGACCACGCCGGTGACGGCATCGGCGCCATAGATGGCCGACGCGCCGCCCGTCAGGACATCGACGCGCTCGATCAGCGCAGACGGAATGACGTTGGTATCGACAGCGGAGGAACCGGGGAAGCCACCAACGAAACGCTGGCCGTTGACGAGTACCAGGGTGCGCGACGGGCCGAGGTTACGAAGGTTGAGCGAGTTTTCTCCGCTGCTGACCTCGCTTTCGGTATCCGATCCGACTAGCGCGCCGACTTCAGCCACGATTTCCTGTATGCTCGTCTTGCCAACATAGCCGATCGCCTCGGAATCGAGCGATGTAATCGGGCTGGCCGATTCCAGGTTCGGGGTGCGAAGACGCGTTCCGGTGACGATGATATCGCCCGTCCCGGTTTCCGTCTCTGTCGTGGTGGAAGCCACCGTCTCTCCCCCGGTCTGGGCCAGAGCCGGGCTCGCCAGCGCGATAAACGACGATCCCATCCAACATGCGGCAACGACATTGCAGCGTTTCATTATGCGCCCCTCCCCTTGATATGATCTTTATGCCGATGTCGCAGCGCCTCCCGATCAGGCCGTAAAAGCGCGCTCATCCGCGTGGGGCGTTTATCAACACGGATCGGTCGAGGCATGATGCAAGCCAATATTGCACTGATGTCTTCCGCAATATTTGCATGATGCCCGCTCGACGATCATCGCTTGACACGACGGCCAAGGTGGCCTTCCCATCGGGAACCGGGAGAAACAGCCAGCGGAACCAAGGTGAAGGGCGTGCGACCATGAATGCCGAGACCGTCGATTTTTCCCGGTTGCAGAAGGTCTATGGCGGCTTCAACGCTGCACTGGACCCCGACTATATCCGCGGCAGGCAATTGCGGGTCAAAACCACAGACGACCATGAGGCGACGCTGATCGAAACCGGCGACGGCGACGGACAAACCGGAGCGGGTTGTTGGGAAATGGTGCGCGTCAACGACGATTTCCTGATCTGCGTCGCCAACGACTATTATGACGAACGCTTTCATTTCGATATCCGTACCGGCATGGACACGCTGTCGATCCGCTTTGTCCGCGCGGGGCAGCTTGGCCTGCAGGAAGCGGGCAACGATGCCGTTGTAACCCCGGCGTGCAGCGCATCGATCATGCATTTGTCGTGCGAGAACGCCTATGAGTTGATGATCCGCGAACGCCAGCGGCTGCTTTCGGTCACCTTGCATATCCGCGCCGACCGTTTGTGGAGCGAGGCCGGGCTCGAGCCCGATGAGGCGCCTGCGATGTGTGCGCTGCTTGGCAAAAAGCGGAACAGCCATGCGGCGATTCCGATGACCGCAGGCATGAACAACGGCGTGATGGACATCCTGTCAAACCAGCTCCACGGCGGCCTCCGCCAGCGCTATATCGGGGTCAAGTCGCAGGAACTGCTATGCCTGTTTTTCGAGAGCATCCAGCGGTCCGGCGATCGCGTCGCGGAAGAGATGCCGCTCCGTTCGCATCATCGCGCGCGATTGGAAGAAGCGCGCGCCTTGCTGCTCAACAATTTCACCGATCCGCCCACCGTCGAAAGCCTTGCGCGGCAGGTCGGGCTCAATCGCACGACCCTGCGTCAGGGCTTCAAGCAATTGTTCGGGGAAACCATTGCCGATTTCTGCCCGACGCGGCGCATGATGCTGGCGCGCGAACTGTTGCGCGAAGGCCAGCTTTCGATCGCCGATATTGCAGAGATCGTCGGCTATGGTCAGCCGACCAATTTCACAGCCGCCTTCCGGCGTCACTTCAACGCCCTGCCGAGCGCGTTCCGCAATTGACCAGCAAACAGATATTGCGGTTTGCATCATTAAAATTGCGTCCGTCCGCCTGCATTCGATCGCGTCCGACTTATTCTGGTCGAAGCTTTGATGTTCAACAGGGGACGAAGCAATGACCTCGAGGATCCCGTATCTGCCCCGTCGCCGGGCGCTTGGAATGCTTGCCGCACTGGCATTCATCGGTGGAGGCGGGCCTTCGCTGGCATTCGAAAGCCAGCCGGTCCTTGTTGCGATCGACACAGATGCCGGCACCATGATTGTTGAGATCGACGTCGCCCACGCGCCGGCTACAGCCGCGAATTTCCTAAAGCATGTCGACCAAGGCAGCTATGCTGGCGGATCCTTTTATCGCGCCGTGACCCCCGCTACCGATCGAGGGAAGCCGCCGATCGCGGTCATCCAGGGTGGGCGCGGCCTGAAACCGGACGATACCGTCGCCAGCATTGCGCACGAACCGACGAGCCAGACAGGCCTGCGCCACCGCGACGGCACCATTTCGATGGCGCGCGGGGCGCCCGGCACCGCCGCCACCGAATTTTTTATCTGTATCGGCGACCAACCGGCGCTCGACGCTGGCGGAACCCGGAATCCCGATAGCTTGGGCTTCGCGGCGTTCGGGCGGGTCGTTTCGGGAATGGACCTGGTGCGTGCGATCCAGTCTCGCCGCGCCGACGGACCAGCATCCGATCCCTATGTAGAAGGGCAAATGTTGAATCCGCCCGTGACAATTATCACCGCGCGGCGGCAGCCCTGACCGCTCGGAAGACAAGCTGCACATAGCAAAATGGTGCACCCGGCGGGATTCGAACCCACGGCCCCCAGATTAGGAATCTGATGCTCTATCCTGCTGAGCTACGGGTGCGCCGCGGTTCGTGTAGCGGCGGCGGGCGCGCAGCGTCAATCGCGCGGGTCAATTAACCGCGTCGGGCGGGGCGATCGGCACCAGCAGCGGCATCGCGGCGATCCCTTCGTCGCGCAGCGCCTGCGCCTCCTGCGGCGAGGCTTGGCCGTGGATCAGGTCATCGGGCGCGCGGCCTTCGTGCATCGCCCGCGCCGCGTCGGCGAAATCACGCCCGACCCAGCGCGATTGCGGCAGCATCTCGGCCTGCTTGGCGGCGATTTCGGCCATCACCTTGCGCACCACTTCGGGCGAAATCCCGCTCGTGACGGCGCCATCATCCGCCTTGGTGGGTGCCTGCACCGTCAACTGATTCGATTTTGCCCCCACCCGCGGCGCCATGACAGCCTTTTTGATATTGCTATCGCCGCAGATCGGACACGCGATCAGCCCGCGTGCCTGTTGGTCGGCAAAGCTGTCGCTGCTCCCGAACCATGCTTCGAACCGGTGATCCCCAGCGGCACAGCAAAGGTCGAAGACTATCAAGGTCAGGCGAGGCCGAGCAACGGATCGAGCCCGCCGCGCGCGTCGAGCGCCGCCATATCGTCGCTGCCGCCGATATGCTGTCCATCGATGAAGATCTGCGGCACGGTGCGTGCGCCGCCGGCGCGTTCAACCATCGCATCGAACCCGGCACGGTCCATCGTCACGTCGATTTCCTGATATTCGGCGCCCTTGCGATCGAGCAGGGCTTTGGCCCGCGAGCAATAGGGGCAGAGGAATTTGGTAAAAACTTCGATCTTGGCCATGGCCTATCCTGTCATCATCTGATCCGACATATCGGAATCCAACGAAGCAAAGTCAAATATGTTGCTCGTCATCAGCGCCTCGGGAACGACCCGCGCCCAGGTGAGTGCCGACACCCGCGCGGCGCCACTGCGCCGCAGCGCCTTGGCCGCCGCGTGCAATGTCGCGCCGCTGGCATGGACATCGTCGACAAGCACGATATGGCGCCCCGCCACGCGTGCCTTGGCATCGCCTGCCAGCGCAAACGCGCCAGCGACGATCCGTTCGCGCTCGCGCCGCCCCTTGCCGCGCAGCGAGGCGGTCGATTTGACCCGCAGCAGCAGATGATGGTCGCGCGGCGCGCCGCTGACGCGCGCCAGTTCGTCGGCGACCAGCGCCGCCTGGTTGAAGCCGCGCGACCACAGCCGCCAGCGGTGCAGCGGCACCGGCACGATCAGCATGTCTGTGGCGTCTCCCAGCGCCGCGAGTTGCCGTGCCATCAGCCGCGCCATCAAACCGGCGTGACCGGTGCGCCGTCCATATTTCAGCCGCAACGCGACGGTTCGCGCGACTGGGCCATAAGCGACCGCGGCGGGCGCCCCGTCGAAAGGTGGTGGATTGGTGAGGCAGGCACCGCACGCGATCGGCCCGCCGGGCAGCGCCGCCGGCAACGGGATCGAACAGTGCGAACAGGCGGGTCCGTCCAGAAATTCCAGCGACGACCAGCAACTCAGGCAGAATTGCCGATCCTCTCCAACGATGACGCCGCAGCCGGGACAGCGTGGCGGCAACGCATAGTCGACGATCGCGCGCGCGGCAGGCCGCAAAACCCGCAACCATGCCGCCTGCGGCAGCCTTCTCGCTTCGGCGTCCCCGATCGTCGTTGCCATCGCCGACTTGTGCCGCATCGCCGGGGGCGGCACAAGCGGCGCATGTCGCAGCCCCCTCACCCGCTTTTCTCTTCCCTCCGTCACCGCGCGCAGCGCGACCGGCTGGCGCGCCTGGCCGCATCGGCCAATTTCCTCGCTCCGATCATCGCCGAAACGCTACTCGACCGGCTGACGATGGTGACGCGCGAGTTTTCGCGCACCCTGCTGATCGGCGCCCACGACCGGACGTTGATCGATCATCTGCGCGCGACGGGCGGCGACCTGACGATCGTCGAGGCGGGCGGCCAACTGGCGGCGGCCAGCGGCGCACTGATGGTCGAGGCCGACGCAATCGACCTGCCCTTTGCCAGTTTCGATCTGATCGTCTGGCCCGGCGGGCTCGACAGCGTCAACGACGTCCCCGGCGCGCTGCTCCGCCTGCGTGCGCTGCTCGCGCCCGACGGGCTGCTGCTCGGCGCGTTTGTTGGCGACGGCAGCCTGCCGCAACTGCGCCGCGCGGTGATGACCGACGGCGTGCGTCCGATTGCACGACTGCACCCCCAGATCGACCTTGCAGCGATGGGCAATCTCCTCCAGCGCGTCGGTTTCACGCTGCCGGTGGTCGATGTCGATGCGTTGACGGTGCGCTATGGCGACTGGTTCGCGCTGGTCCGCGACCTGCGCGCGGCGGGACTGGCGAGCCGCCTTACCCCCGCTCCGCCGCCGCTGACGCGCAGAGAAGCAGCGGCAATCGCCGCGGCCTTCACGGCGCAGGCCGATCCCGACGGCCGCGTCGCCGAAAGTATTAGGATCGTCCATTTCAGCGGCTGGGCGCCGCATCCGGGCCAGCCGCAACCGGCGCGACGCGGCAGCGGCACCGCTTCGCTGACCGAGGCGCTCAAGCCGAAACGCTAAACCAGCGCCTCCAGCAAACCGATCAGCGGTTTATCGGCGGGGGGCATTGCCAGCCCGTGCAGTTCCACCGGACGCACCCAGCGGAGCGCGCTGGCGTGCCGAGCAACGGGGGTGCCGCGCCATTTGCGACAGACATAGAGCAGCAGCAGCAAATGCCGGTCGCCCAGCATATCGCTGGCGAAACAGGCGGGGGCAAGGCAGGCCTGCTCGACATCGATACCCAATTCTTCGGCCAGCTCGCGGATCAGCGCCTGTTCCGGCGTTTCACCGACTTCGATCTTGCCGCCCGGGAACTCCCATAGCCCCGCCATCGACAGCCCTTCGGGACGCTGCTGCACCAGCAACCGGCCGTCGCGATCGATCAGCGCCGCAGCGACCACGACTAGGTCATTTTTTGGCGGTTTTCCGGGGCTGTCGGCGGACAAATTGTTAACCTTCCTGTGCAATCATCGGCATCCTCGGGAACTACACTTCAAGCAGGGGTGGAACAATGCACAACCTTTACAGGCTGATGCGGTCGACCAGGGCCGCTACAGCCGTCGAATATGGGCTGATACTGGCCCTGATCTTCATTGCCGCCGTCGGCGCTGTCGGCAATGTCGCCAACACGACCGGCCTCATGTGGAATAACGTCTCCACTGCGGCGCAGAGCAACATGTAGTGGGTCGGCGACTGTCCCTTTTCTGGACTTCAAACCAAATGCTTTCGCCGTCCGCCATTAAGATTTTCAAAACCTATTCGTCCTAAACCAGCCACTGTTGACCCAGACCAGACCGTCAACAGGGTAAGTGAAATCAGGAGACCAGTCATGAAATTCATCAAAAAGTTCGTTCGCGATACCAAAGCTGCAACCGCCATCGAATACGGCCTGATCGCCGCGCTGATCGCCGTTGCCGGCATCACCGCGATGGGCGCAGTTGGCAACAGCGTCAGCGGCACCTTCAACAAGGTGAACACCAACCTGACCACGCCGTAATAGCGCGATCAACCAAACGGAAAGGGGCGGTGGAAACACCGCCCCTTTTTTGTTGCGCCTCGCCGATCAGCGGCTGGCATAAACGACGATTTTGACCTTTTGTCCCGGCGTTAACCGGCTCGATGCGGTCAGCCGGTTGAGAACCTGGAACCGCTCGGCCTGATAATTGCTGTACGCCATCCGCCGCGCCAGGCTGGCCATCGTATCGCCGCGCCCAACCGTCACCACGTCGATCCGCCGCGGCTTGATCGCCGCCGCTTCGGCCGCGCTCAGTCGCCGGACGCTGTTGAACATCGAATTGAACGTGCCCGTCCCGCCCGCCTTCGTCAGCGTGACGAAATGAAACGCGCTGCTCCGCGAAAATTCATAGGCGAAGACGGTGACATCGACCTGCCCCGACTGGCTGGCGACCCGCGCCGTCGAATAAGAGGCGGGGATACCGTTCACCGTCGTGCGCTGAACCGCGCTGGGGCTGATGGCAGTGTTGCCCGCAACCGATTTGAACGCGGCGGCGATATAAGCATTCATGTCACCGCTATATGGCCCCGTCGTAAACTGCGCCTGACCGCCATTGCCGCTGACCGACACCGCGGTGGCGCCGTTCTGCATCCCGTAACCGCCCGGAACCGCAAAGCGCAGGCGGAAGTCGGGGTGGAGAAACTCGTTACCCTCGACGACGCCTTGCGCGGGGTCGTCGCCGTAGAGGACGTTGTCGACCGAGGCCAGAAACGCATCGGCATTGCGCGTCCCGCCGGTGCCGCCGACGCGGCTAGCCAGCGTCTGGGCGTTACGAACGCGCGAGGCGGGGTCGGGGTGCGTGCTCGCCCACGCCGGCAACGACCGCGCATCGCCGCCCGATAGCCGCGCATCGAGATTGGTCTGGTTGGCAAGGCTGGCCAGCATCGTCGACAAAGCCAGCGGGTCGTACCCCGCGCTACGCAGATATTGCACGCCCAGCTGGTCGGCCTGCAATTCCTGGCTGCGCGAAAAGCCCAAGGTCGCGAGCTGCGCGACCTGCATCGCATTATTCTGGAGCAGCCCGCCCAGCCCGCCGAGCACACCGCCGCTGTCGCCGATCGCACCGCCCAGCACGGCGCCGAGCACGCCAAGGATCTGGTTGCGGGTCGCCGCCGACTGACGCTTTTTGCTGTGCTGCGCCGCGACATGGCCGACCTCGTGGCCCAGCACCCCGGCGAGTTCGGCCTCGTCGTTCATCAGCGCCATCAGCTGGCGGGTGACATAGACATAGCCGCCGGGGATGGCGAAGGCGTTGTTTACCGGCGAGTTGAGCAGGGTGACGGTGAAGTCACTGCGCGCGTTAGAGAGTCCCGATTGCAGCGCGATATTCTGGCCGACACGGACGACATAGGCCGCCTGCGGGCCTTCATACGCACCGCCGAATTCGGCCATGAGCTGCGGATGCGCCTCGTCGCCCTGCTTGCGTTCGGATGGGGTGATATTCGTCGCGGTCTTGATCGCTTTCAGTTGCGCATCCGCCGCGCCGGTCAATGTCAGACTGCCCAGTGCCGCCGTTGCCGCGAGCTTGATCGCCAGGCCGTTCCTATGTTTTGTACGGATCATCGATGCGCCTCCCACCTGCTGTTGTTCGCCCAGGGATTATCCCCTAACGGCCGCGGCGCAAACTGCACCTGAACGGCGACCGACCAGCGGCGCGACCTCGATATGGACGGTCAACGCAAATCGGCGGATCGGGTTCCGCCGTCGCGACCGGTCAGGCGCGCCCCATGGCGAGGAATTTTTCCTCACGCGCCGCCAGAATCGTGTCACGCGGCAGACCCGACAGCGCGTCGAGTTCCTGCGCAATCGCATCACCCAGCGCCGCGATGGCAACATCGGGGTCACGGTGCGCGCCGCCGACGGGTTCGGGGACGATGCGATCGATGATCTTCAGTCCCAGCAGATCCTGCGCCGACATCTTCATTGCCGCCGCAGCGTCGGCGGCCTTGTCCGACGTGCGCCAAAGGATCGATGCGCAGCCTTCGGGCGAAATCACCGAATAGACGGCGTGCTCGAACATCAGCACGCGGTTCGCGGCGGCCAGCGCGATCGCGCCGCCCGATCCGCCCTCGCCGACGATCGCCGCGACCATCGGCACGCCGAGCGCAAGGCATTGTTCGGTCGACCGGGCGATCGCCTCGGCCTGCCCGCGCTCCTCAGCCTGGATCCCCGGAAAGGCACCCGAGGTATCGACCAAAGTCACCACGGGCAGTCCGAAACGGTCGGCCAGCTGCATCAGGCGGATCGCCTTGCGATAGCCCTCGGGCTTGGCCATCCCGAAATTATGCTTCATCCGCGAGGGGATATCGTCGCCCTTTTCATGGCCGATGACCATCACGCGGCGACCGCGAAAGCGCGCCAATCCGCCCAAAATCGCCTGATCGTCCCCAAAATTGCGGTCACCGGCCAGCGGCATCCAGTCGTCGAACAGCTCCGCGACATAATGTTTGAAATGCGGGCGATCAGGGTGGCGCGCGACCTGTGTCTTCTGCCAAGGCGTCAGCTTCGCATAAATATCGCGCAGCAATTTCGAGGACTTGTCCTCCAACCGCGCGATGTCGTTGTCGATATTGAGCGTGGGGTCGTCCCCCATGTCGCGCAGTTCGGCAATCTGCCGATCGAGCGCGGCGACCTGTTTTTCGAAGTCCAGAAAGGCTGTCATCGTCGGACCGCTAAGCCGATGGCGCCGCAACGTCAACGTCTGCTGATCCCTGCCCGACGTCCATTATCGCAAGCGGATGGCGGCGATTGACCAGTTCGACCAAGCGTCGGCTGTCGACATGCGTATAGATTTCGGTCGTCGCAATGTCGGCATGGCCCAGCATCAGTTGCAAAGCGCGCAGATCGGCGCCGCCCTCGAGCAGATGCGTGGCAAAGGCGTGGCGCAGCACATGCGGGCTGACCGCGGTCGGATCGATCCCGGCACGGCCCGCCAGGTCGCGCAGCATCTGGAACAGCCGGACCCGCGAAACATGGCTCTTGCCCGATGGGAACAGCCAGTGCGAACCGTCCGCAATCAGCGGCAACCAACGATCGAGCGCGCCGCGGGCGCGATCCGACAGTGGCACCAGCCGTTCCTTGTCGCCCTTGCCCCGCACGATCAGATACTCGCGCTCGCCAGCCATTGCGCGCCGCGGCAGCGCCACCAGCTCGCTTGCCCGCAGCCCCGATCCATAGAGAAGCTCGAGCAGCACCAGCATACGGATCGCCGAAGCGGGCGGCGCATCGCCCGCGGCCTCCTCTTCGGCCTGGGCAAACAGCCGCTCGACATGCTCATGGGTCAGGATGCGCGGCAGCGGGCGGCGCGTCGTCGGGCGCGCGATGTCGAGCGCGGGATTGTCCGCGCGATCGCCTTCATCGAGCAGAAAGGCAAAGAACTGGCGTAGCGCCGACAGCTTGCGCGCCGCACTGCTCGCCGCAAGCGATTGATAATCGGCCATCAACTGGCGCAGCGCCGCGACATCCGCATCGGCGAGCGACCCTTTGACCCACTCCGCCGCCTGCTCAAGGTCGCGGCGATAGGCGGCGAGCGTATTGCGCGATGCGCCGCGTTCGGCCGCCATCATCTCCAGAAAGCGGTCGATCGCGACGCGGTCGGAATCAGACACGCACCAGCGCTTCGGCGGCGATCATCCGCGCCTCGGCGGACAGCCCCACCTCACGCAGCGCGCGAACGATATAATAGAGATGATAGGGCGGCACTTTCGACCATTCGCCCTGCATTCCGGTGGCGGCGAGCAGCGCGACCATCCCGGGTTCGCGGCGCTCGGCGGCCGCCATGATCGCGCGCGACCAACGCGTCTGCTTGCCCAGATCGACTTCGAGGTCGCTTGCCGCCGACGCGGCGGCGCCTGCGTCGATCCGCCCAAGCCCCGCCAGCCCGGCCAACAGGAATTTCGACCGCAGCGCATCGGCGCTGTCGTCATTGCCCGAAAACTGCCCGATCGTGCCCGACGTTGTCCCGTTCAGCGGCCGCGGCAATCCTACCGCGAGCACGCCCCATGCACGGCTGCCGACCGTCACCGTCGGCACCCATGCCATGGCATTGTCGTCATAGCCTGCGGCCAGCATCGACCCCAGCAGTTGCCACGGATCGTCGCCCACTTCGGTACGAACCGGCAGCGCCGCCGCGGCGCGCGCGGTCGAGACCATCGCGGCGTAGCGCTGCACCGGGGTCGTTCCGGCGGCCCAGATCCGCTCCATCGCGGCATAGCGGTCGCCGCCCTGCGCCGAAGCAAAGGCAGCGCGAAGCTGGTCGGTTTGCGCCGCCAACGCCTCCGACGGTTCTTCTTCGCCCGCTGCGGCACTCAGCAACGACACATACGCTTCGCTCGACAGCACCCCGCGCGCCGCCGCTTCGGGCGCTGCGGCGACGCGGCTCGGCATGTCGGTCATCGGCGCCAGCACCGTCCAGCCCTTGATGTTGGCGGGTGCAGCAGTCCGCAGCGCTTCGGGGACCGGGACCGCGGTCGCCGTCGCCATGCCGAAACGCCAGCTGGTCAGGCGGTCGATATTGTCCCACTCGATCGTCGTCGATCGGCGCCCGCTGCCCGTCGCGCCGAGCACGCGTTCGGCGAGCAATATGTCGAAATTCGAAATCTTGCCGCTCGACCGGACCCGCCCGATCGCCCAGCCGGCAGGTCCAGCTTCGCCCGACAGCCCCGAACAGATCGCCGCGGCCAACCGCCAGGCCTGCTCGTCGCCATGCGCCAGTCCCGCGGGCACATACGCGCACATGCCCGCCGGATCGGCATTGGCCAGATAGGTCTGCTGCGCCGCCGCAACCAGCCGCGGGCTGGCGCGATCATAATCGACCGCCTGGACGATCCAGCGCGCCGTGATCGATTCGCCCATTCGCAGCAGCAACGACGCGCGTTCGGCGGCCAGATCGGCGCCGTTGATCGTTTCGGGCGTATCGATCGCCGACGCGAGGGCGCGGCGGAGCAGGATCTGGCCCCAGCGCGAGGCGAACTGCCCATTTGTCCGTCGCATGATCGCGGCGGCATATTGGCCGCGCACGCCAAATGCATCGGGGCCAAGCCCGCCGGTTTCGGGGGTCAATGGCCCGATACGGGTCAGCAGGCGCCGGGCGCCGGGCGGCAGGTCATATTTCAGCGTGCCGGGCGCCGCTTCTTCGCCATCCTCGCCGTCCTCTTCGGCAGCTTCGGTGGGCGTTCCGCTGGTGTCGCCGGCACCAACGGTCGCTGTTACCGGCGGCGGGGCCGCGCCATTTTTCGGCGTCGAGCTCGGCGCCGGACCTTGCGACGGCGTGGGGGTCGGACGCGGCGCGGGCGTCTCGGCGGGGTTGCCGAAACCCTCGGGCAACAGCGATTCCTGCGCGATCGCGGGCAGCACCAGCGCGGCGGCCAGCGCAGTGCCCGACAGGCCCAGGGTCAGCGTCAGCAGTTTTTTCGTCATCGCGCTGCGCTTTCGGCAATCTTCTCGGCCACGTCCACCCCAATCCTTCGCGCCTGCTCGGGCGCGCCGTCGTCCATCGCCGAAAACCGTTGTTCCGCGCGTCCCGGGCGGTATAGCCGCGCGCATCATGTCGCGAAACCCGAAAAGCCCGGCGCCGAGCAGTCCCAGCGCGATCCCCGCCGCAATCCGCGACCGGTCGATCGTGCTCGTCGGATTGATGGGATCGGGAAAATCGACCGTCGGCCGCCGCCTGGCAGGGCGGCTAGGGATGCGCTTTGCCGATGCCGACGACGAAGTCGAACGCGCCGCCGGCATGACAATCTCGGAAATTTTCGAACGCTTTGGCGAGGCGCATTTTCGCGATGGCGAACGCCGTGTCATCGCCCGTCTGCTGGCCGAAAAGCCGATGGTGCTGGCGACCGGCGGCGGCGCGTTTATCAATCCGGAAACGCGCGCGCTGATCCTGCAGGGCAGCCTGTGCATCTGGCTGGACGCCGATATTCCGACGCTGGTCGAACGCGTCGGCCGCCGCAGCCACCGCCCGCTGCTCAAGAATCGCGATCCTGGCGAAGTGCTGCGCGGCCTCGCCGCGGTTCGCAACCCCATCTACGCCGAGGCGCATCTGCGCGTCAGTTCGGCGAGCACGCCGCACGATCAGACGGTGCGCGCGATCCTCGAAGCTTTGTCGAAGTGGGAAGAACCGCAATGGAACAGCTGACCGTCGAGTTGGGCGCCCGCAGCTATCCGATCCTGATCGGCGATGGGCTGATCCGCAGCATCGGCGAACATGTGGCACCGCTCCTCAAGCGGCCACGGACGATGATCGTCACCGACACCCATGTCGCCGACCATTATCTGATCGCGCTCGGCACCGCGCTCGCGGCGGAGAATATTTCCTTTTCCTCGTTCGTCCTCGAACCCGGCGAAGCGACCAAAAGCTGGGCCGGACTCGCACGGCTGACCGAATGGCTGATTGGCGAGGGGATCGAACGCAGCGACCATGTCATCGCGCTGGGCGGCGGGGTCATCGGCGACCTCGTCGGCTTCGCATGCAGCATCGTCAAACGCGGCTGCCATTTCATCCAGGTGCCGACCACGTTGCTGGCACAGGTCGACAGCAGCGTCGGCGGCAAGACCGCGATCAACGTCGCGGCGGGCAAGAATATGATCGGTGCCTTTCACCAGCCC
Source organism: Pseudomonadota bacterium (assembly GCA_023422695.1). GTDB lineage: Bacteria > Pseudomonadota > Alphaproteobacteria > Sphingomonadales > Sphingomonadaceae > Sphingopyxis. The sequence goes on along the minus strand of JAFAGN010000137.1, from coordinate 678 downwards.
GCGCTGGTCGTCATCGACCCCATGACCCTCACCACCCTGCCCCCCCGCGATCTCGCCGCGGGCTATGCCGAAGTCGTCAAATATGGCCTGATCGACGATGCCGATTTCTTCGCGTGGTGCGAGGCGAATGGCGCTGCGCTGCTCGCGGGCGACAGCGCCGCCCGCCACAAGGCGATCGCCCACAGTGTCGCCGCGAAAGCCCGCATCGTCGCCGCCGACGAGCGCGAAACGCAGGACATCCGCGCGCTGCTCAACCTTGGCCACAGCTTCGGCCACGCGCTTGAAGCCGAAACCGGCTATTCGGACAAGCTGCTGCATGGCGAAGCGGTTGCGGCGGGCATGGCACTGGCGCATCGCTTTTCGGCGGCGCAAGGCCTGTGCCCGCGTGCCGACGCCGAGCGCGTCGCCGCGCATCTCGCCGCCGTCGGCCTGCCGCACGATCTGGCGAGCGCCGGGGTCGGCGCCGACGGGGCGACGCTGGCGGGCCATATGGCGCACGACAAAAAGGTCCGCGGCGGCAAGCTGCCGCTGATCCTGACCCGCGGCATCGGGCAGAGTTTTGTCACTGACGCATTCGGGTTGGATGTGGTGGCGGCGTTTCTGGACGACCAGCGGCGCTAGCCTTGCTCTTTAGCCCCAATCTTGAATCACCGTAGCCCTAAGCTTGTCGAAGGGCGC
>JAFAGN010000102.1 GCA_023422695.1 Pseudomonadota bacterium | reverse complement strand
GGTGGTGGAGGGGCACAGGCGGTTTACGTGGCGCCGGACAAAAAACACTCCGTCAACGGCGACCATTCGGCGGTGCACTATCACATCGGCAAGGCAAACCGATGGTGCCCCTCCACCAGCTTCGCTGATCCCCCTCCCCGTGCCGGGGAGGATCGGCTTCGTCCGCTTCCCACACCAAAGCCGCCACGAAAAAGGGCGGCCCGTTGCCGGACCGCCCTTCCCCCTTTTGGTCGGGGTTCGATCAGAAGTGGAAGGTCACCGAACCGCGATAGCTCTGGTTCGAAACATCCTTGCGGCCGATCGTCGTGTCGGCGCCGATCGACAGATCGACATTGCCTGTGGTGATCGTCACCCCGCCGCCGACTTCGAACCAGTCCTTGTCGGTTCCGGCCAGGCCAAAGATCGCATTGGGTCCGGGGCCGCCGACGAAGGTCGCGCCGAACGATGCCGGGGCGTCCTCGAACTCATGGACGAAGTCGGCGCTGAGGTGCGGCTGGAAGCTGCTGCCGCGCTTGCCCGACAGCGCCAGACCGAGGCGTGCCTGCAGGCTGTTGAAGCTCGACCGGTCGAGCCGCAACGCCGGACCGCCGCCATTTTCCTTGATGTCGGAAAAACCGATATGGCTCGCCCGCGCCGCCACCCGCGGCCCGAACTGGACCGCGCCGAGGTCGAAATTCTTGGCCAGACTGACTTCGCCGGTGAAGATCAGCGACGTATCGTCACCAGTCAGCGTGTAAGGCGTGCCGATCAGATCGGCGACGCGGCTGGTACGCGAATCGAACGCACCCGCGCTAACCTGCGTCGCCAGTTCGATGCCGCCACCCAGCGGCGCCTTGCCGTACAGCGTGCCTTGATACAGGCTGCCGCTGGCCTTTTGGCCCGCAACCGGGGTGGTGCCGTCGACATCGGTGTAGCTGAGCGCAAAGCCAATCACGCTGCCTTCGCCCAGCGCCTTTTCGATGCCGCCAGCCAGATAGAAGCCGTCGAACCGGTCGCGTCCCCCGCCGAGCAGCGCGCTGGCCATCGGACGGCTGTCGCCGTCGAGATAGCCGCCAGCCAGAAAGGCGCTGGTATCGTCGGGCAGGCGGCCCCGCTGCACCGTCACCGCATCGCTGTCCGACCGCACTGCCATCGTGTCGGCGCCGACCGCGGTCATGTTGAGCTGCGCGAGCTGCACCGGACGGCCGATCATCGACAGCGTACCGCCCATGTCGCCATCGTCGAGCTGGAGCAGGCGATCGCGCGTGAAGCGCGACATATTGTCGACCGCCACCGTCGCCAGCGAACCGCGCAGCGTTTCGGTGCGCGGCGCCCAGCTTTCGAGCGTCGCGCGGATCGTCGCGGCGTTCTGCAGGTCGAGCGGGCCATAGATGCTGGCAAGCCCCGCGGTGCCGCGCGACTGATCGAGCAGCTGGGCATAAGCGCCCTGGACCGCGGTCGCAGCGACGACGTCGCGGTACAGCCCCGCCTGAATCTCGACCGACACGCTGTTCGGACCATAGGTCAGCCGCGGGGTCAGGATCGCCGACAGCGAATTGGCCGCGCTGAAGGTGCCGGTCACGCCGCCTGCGGCGGTCAGGAAGGTGTAGCGATTGCCCGCCGCGACCTGCGTCCCTGCCACCGGCGAGAAGTTCACCGCGCCGCCCAGCGTCGCCGACCCCGTCGACGTGCCGTTGGCGACCACCGCCAGCACGTCCGACGTGCCATTGGGGCCAAAGTTGATGAACAGGTTGCTGCCCGACGACAGCACCAGATTGCCGCCGACGGTCAGCGTGCCGATCGTCGTCGGGGTTCCCGGCGCGATCTGGCCGAGCACGCTGGTCAGGAACGGTGCGTTGATCCGCCCCGAACCCATCAGGCCGCCACCAAACAGGCTATAGTCGCCGACCGAGCTGAGCGTGCCGTTGACCGTAACCATGCCCGCCAGCTGATTGACGTTGATCAGCGACGACAGCGATGCCCCGGAGTCGATCTGAAGCGCTGCGCCCGCGGTGCCGATCGTCAGCCGGTCGATCGTGACATTGGCGCCCGACAGCGTGGTGAGCCCGGTCGCGCTGAGCGTTACGTCGAAATAGCGCGGCGCGGTGCCGGTGGTGCGCACGGGATCGACGTTGTTCGGCACGAAATTGGTCGCGCCGGGCAGCCCGTTGGCGAGCGTGGCGGCGGGCAGCGGGGTTGCCGCCGCCTGCGCTTCGGGCTGCGTGCCGAGGATCAGCGTGTCGCGCATTGCGGTTGCACCGCCCGCGATGTCGGCGATCGAGGCCGAACCCGCATTGTCGCCCGACGTACCGATCGGCCGGTTTTCGACCACCTCGACCCCGGTGCGGGTGTCAAGGCAATCGCTGACCCCGCCGCTCTGGAAGCATATCTGGCCGAAATCGCCGCTGGTACCGGTCTTCTGCTCGCCAGTCAGCGTCGGGATGCCGTTGACCAGCTGGCCGCCCGACTGGATCATGTAAGACGGATCGATCGTCGACACCCAATGGTTGGGATCGGTCCACGACCCGTTACCAGCCTTCGCCGACACATAGTGATAGGGGTTGTTCGCCGCGATCCAGTCCCAATAGAGATAGAGCGGCTGATAGAAGGACACGGTGCCATAACCATTGGCCGGCTGGCCGTTGAAGAAGCGCGTGTAACCGCCCGACAGCACCCCGATCACCACCTGGCGTGCAAAGGCGTTCTGCAGGATCAGCGGCCCGCCCGAATCGCCCTGCGACGTGATGCCTTCCAGCGAGGTTCCCGACGAATGGGTGCGCGCGTTGTCACGGAACGCGTTGAAATCGAACGGGCTGGCGCCGGTCATCCCGCGCCGCGGATCGTCGAAGTCGAGGAAATAGAGATTCTGGGTCAGCCCGTTGGGCGCGCCGCCGAACAGGAAACCTTCGAACGTCTGAAGATCGGTCAGCGCCCCCAGGATATTTTCAGCGGCGCGGCGGCGGAAGTCGCTGCCCGAAGCGCCGCTCGTACCGGTGCCATTGTTGCCGTAGCCGACGATGCCGACGTCATAGCCGGTACCCGACGCGCCGATCGTGCCGGTGTTGGTGAGCGGCGAAAAGAGCAGCGCCCAGGTCGGGATATTTGCCGCCGGGGTGTCGAGCGAGGCGATCGCGACGTCGCCATACAGGAAGCTGCGCGCCGCAGGTTCGAGCGACAAGGGGTTATAGTTGACCCAGTTCGCATTGTAGAACGCCTGCGCGATATTGGTCTGGTATTTGCCGGCACCACCAGCGCCGCCCAGCAACCAGCGCACCAGTTCGTCGGTCTGGCCCGCGGCATTGGCGCGCGTGTTGGTTTCAAAGCCGAAGCCGATCGCGGTACCACCCGAATTGGCGCCATAGGCCGTCGCGGCGCGGGTATTGACGCAGTGCGCCGCCAAAATCACGGTGCGCGGATTGATCAGCGTCGCGGTACACAAACCGACGGTGCCGCCGCCATTGTCGATCACCATCTGGCTGATCCCGGTGATGTTCACGGGGTCGCGCGCCGTCGTCGGGGTGCCGGGATTGGCAATCAGGATTTCGGGTTCGGGGGTGATCTGCTGAATCGTCGGCCCGGCGGTGACCGACATCAGAGCGGCCTGCGGTTCGGGCTGCGTCGAGGCGATATAACCCTCGCCACCCGTCGGCGCGATACTCGCCTCGGCCTGTGCCAGCGCTGGAGCCGCCTGCAACAGGCCAGCGACGCAAACCGACGTGAGCAAGGCTCCGCGGCGCATGCGCCGCGAATCAAAACGAAAATTCATAAATTACCCCCAAAGTATAAGTGTACACCTCCTCCGGGTCAGAGAGTCGGCGCATAGGGGTAGCTTAGCTGCGCGCGGCTATTAGACAATGGCCTATTTACCGATATTTAACGCAGTTCACCGCGTTCGCTGAGCACATGAAAAAGGGCGGCCCGTCGCCGGACCGCCCTCCTCTTTCCCACCCGTCGGTGGAAAAAGCTCTTAGCGCTTCGAGAACTGGAAGCTGCGGCGGGCCTTGGCCTTGCCGTACTTCTTACGCTCGACGGCGCGGCTGTCGCGGGTCAGGAAGCCAGCGGCCTTGACCGGGCTGCGCAGCGCGGGTTCGAAACGGGTCAGCGCCTGCGCGATACCGTGCAGCACCGCGCCGGCCTGGCCCGACAGGCCGCCGCCCTTGACGGTGGCGACAATGTCGTAGCTGCCGACGCGGTCGGTCAGACCGAAGGGCTGGTTGATGACGAGACGCAGCGTCGGACGTGCGAAATACACTTCCTGGTCGCGGCCATTGATCGTGATCTTGCCCGTGCCGGGCTTCAGCCACACGCGGGCGACGGCGTCCTTGCGGCGACCGGTCGCATAGGCGCGGCCCTGCTTGTCGACGATCTTTTCGCGCAGCGGCGCGGTCGAAACCGGAGCGGCGGTGCCTTCGACGGCGCCGGCGAGATCCTTGAGATCGGTCATGGTCTGTTCGTCAGCCATTATGCACCCACCTTGTTCTTGCGGTTCATCGACGCGACGTCGATCACTTCGGGGTTCTGCCCTTCATGCGGATGTTCGGTGCCGGCAAAAATGCGCAGATTGCGCATCTGCTGGCGACCCAGCGGGCCACGCGGGATCATGCGTTCGACAGCCTTTTCGAGCACGCGCTCGGGGAAACGGCCTTCGAGGATCTTCGCCGGGCTGGTTTCCTTGATGCCGCCGGCATAGCCGGTGTGCTTGTAGTAACGCTTGTCCTGCAGCTTGTTGCCGGTGAACGCCACCTTGTCGGCGTTGATGACGATGACATTGTCACCGCAATCGACGTGCGGGGTGAACGACGGCTTGTGCTTGCCGCGCAGGATGTTGGCGATGATCGATGCAACGCGGCCCACAACGAGACCTTCGGCGTCGATCAGCACCCATTTCTTTTCGACCGTGGCGGCGTTCGCCGATACAGTCGTCTTGGTCAGCGCCTTCATCATGGCACGCTCCTTGACAGATAGGGACTTGGCAATGGAGCGACGCCCCACGGCCCGAAACAAACCGCGCCGCTTGATCCATGACGGACGCAGCGGCGCTTCGGAGCGGGCCAATGGCGGCAAGCGGGCGGAAAGTCAAGCGTAGCGCGGCTTTGCTGACGGGTATTATGATACCCTGAGGTTCAGGGCACCGGCTCGAGCGCCCGCACCCGCTCTTCCACCAGCGTCCGCCCGGTGCCGTCGGCCTCGACGATCCAGCTCTGCCGCCGGTCCTGCATCACCAGCCCGGTCGCGGTGTCGATGCTCCACAGCTGGTCGATCTGCAGCGGCGGGGCGCCTGCCGCCGTCGGCGGGCTCGTCTCGACCGACGCGATCGTTTGCCGGGTTTCGCCGTCAAGCATCGATACGCGCGCGCTGTCGGTCGCCGTTGCGGCGGCGATGCCGGAATTGGCGGCGGCGATCAGCGCCCGCACGTCGGCGGTCGCCAACCGGTCGCGTTCGGCGGCGGGCAGCGCCGCGATCAGTTGCGCCAGTTGGCGCGCCTGCTCACGCCCACCCTCCGCACCAACCGCTTCCAGCCGCGCGGTCGCCCGTTCCCACAGCCCGTCGGGGTCGATCAGGTCGATGCGGCTGCCGTCAGGCGCGACGAGATAGGCGAGCGGTTCGCCGACCAGCGGCTGGAGCATCGCGGTCAGTGCGCGCGTGACCGCAGGCGGCGCATCGGATTCGATCCGTTCCAGTACCGACCGAAGCTGATAGCCGCGCCCGATCCGCTGCCATTGCAGAGCATAGACCAGCGAGAAATTGATCAGCGACCCGTCGCGGGCGATCCGGCGCGTCGTGACGCGATAGACCATCGGACGATCGAGCGGCGGGGCGAAGCGCAGCGGATCGGCGGTTTGCGCTGACGGCACATCGGGGGACGGGGGTGCGGGCTGGGCGAGCAACAGCAAGGCGCCGCCCAGACCGCCCAGCAGCATCATGCCGCGGCGCGGCCCAGCCGGTGCAATGCCGCGGCGGCGATCGCGACGAGGATCGCGCCGACGACCTGATGCGCGACCGCGACCCACATCGATACACCCGATACGACGGTCCAGATGCCGAGCAGCATCTGCACCGCGACGACGGCGACGAGCAGGCGGGCCTCGGTCGATGCGCCGCGCCGTGACAGGGTGCGCGCGAGCAGCAACAAGGCGAGCGCCGCGACCCACGACCACCAGCGGTGGAGGAAATGAATCAGGAACGGATCGTTGGTCAGCGCGAACCAGGCGCCGGCGGCCCAGTCGATCCCCTCTGGCACGAAATGATCGTTCATCAGCGGCCAGGTGCTGGCGACGAAACCCGCGTTCAATCCGGCGACCCAGGCGCCGAGCAACAGTTGCACGAACAGGACCGCGATGATCGCGATGCCGCCGCCGGTCAGCCGTGCGGGCCGGGCCGCAGGGTCGCGGGCCAATGCGGTGAGGTCGCGCGCGGTCCAGACGAGGCCCGCGAGCAGGAACAAGGCCGTCAGCAAATGCGCCGCTAGCCGGAAATGGCTGACATCGACGCGATATTCGAGCCCCGAGGCGACCATCCACCAACCGAGCGCCCCCTGCATCCCGACCAGCGAAGTCAGCGCGAGCAGGCGAACGCCATAGCCCGCCGGGATCGCGCGTCGCCATGCATACCAGGCAAGCGGCACGATCATCGCCATGCCGACTATGCGCCCCAGGATGCGGTGCAGCCATTCCCAGAAAAAGATCGCCTTGAACCCCGCCAGCGTCATGCCGAGGTTGATCTCCTTATACTCCGGGATCTGCTTATATTTCTCGAATTCCTTGACCCAATCGGCCTCATTGAGCGGCGGCAGCACCCCCGAAACCGGTCGCCATTCGGTGATCGACAGCCCCGATTCGGTCAGACGGGTGATCCCGCCGACCCCAACCACGATGACCACCAGCAAGGCGACCGCCCACAGCCAGCGCGCGAGCGCGGCGGGGCGGGGTTGGCGGGTGGTGGGCGAAGACAGGGGGGCGGCGTTCGTCATCGCCCCGCCCTATCGGCGCTTGCCGGGCGATAGGCAAGAGGTGGGGAGCCAGCGCGGCCTCGAAATTCATGCCCCGAAATTCATGCCCCGAAATTCATGGCCGCGACAGGCGCGCGTTGATAAGCGGTGCCGATGTTGCATCGCGCGTCCGCCCTTGTTGCCGCCGTATCGCTGGTTGCCGCCGTACCAGCCGCGGCCGCGGCGCCCGCCGACCCGGCGCCCTATGCGCGGCTTGCCGCGCTGGAAGCGCGCGTCGCGGCGATCGGCTTTCGCCTGACGACCGCCAACGCCGCCTGGTGCCCGGTGCAGCAGCCGCAGTTCGGCTGGATCTGGGGCGACCCCAGGCTTTACGATGAAAATCGCCGGGCGGAGGCGCTTGCGGTTTATGGCGCGGCCGACCGCGACGTGCCCTTTGTGGCGGCGATCGCGCCAAACTCGCCCGCCGCCGCGGCGGGGTTGCGCATCGGCGTAGCCGTCGTCGGAATGCAGGGGCGCGGGGTACCCAAGGGGAAGGACACGCATCCGTTCGCGCGGATCACCGCGATCGAAACCGCGCTGGTGGCGCTGCCGCCCAGCGCGCCGCTGGCGCTCGATACCGGCGATACGAGCGATACGGGTGCGCGGACGCTGACCCCGGTTGCCGGATGCGTCAGCGATTTTCGCGTCGAAGCGAGTGAAAAGGCCGGTGCCGTCGCCGACGGGCGGATGGTGCTGGTCAATGTGGCGCTGGCGGAATTTGCCGAAGGGGACGACGAACTCGCCGCCGCCATCGCGCACGAAGTGGCGCACAATATCCTCCGCCACCGCGCGCGCCTCGACGCCGCCGGGGTCGACCGCGGGCTGGGCAAGCAATTCGGGCGCAGCGCGCGGCTGTTCAAACAGACCGAGATCGAGGCCGACCGGCTGTCGGTGTGGCTGCTGGCGGGCGCGGGTTACGACCCCGCCGCCGCGGCGCGGTTCTGGACCGCATTCGGGCAGCGCAAGGGGCGTCCGCTGGTTCAGGCCGGAACGCATCCCGGCTGGCGCGACCGCGTCGCATCGCTGAACGCCGAAGCCGCGGCCATCGCCGCGGCGCGCGCATCGGGCCAGCCGCTGCGTCCGCCGCTCGCGGACGCGCCGCCGCCCTTGGAATAGGGACCCCGGCTCCCTATCTGTCAGCCTCCTCCCCTCCCCCGACCAAGGATCGACCCGATGACGCACGAGACCGCCATTTTCGCCGGAGGCTGCTTTTGGTGTACCGAGGCGGTGTTCCAGTCGCTCGCGGGGGTCGAGACGGTCGAAAGCGGCTATATCGGCGGCCAGGTTGCCAATCCGACGTACAAGCAGGTGTGCGGCGGCGACACCGGCCATGCCGAGGCGATCCGCATCACGTTTGACCCCGCAGTCATTTCCTATGACGACCTGCTCGACGTGCATTTCGCGACGCATGATCCGACGACGCTGAACCGCCAGGGCAACGACGTCGGCACGCAATATCGCAGCGCGCTGTTCCCGCTCGACGCCGCGCAGGGCGATGCCGCGCGCGCCGCGATCGAGCGGGCGCAGGCCGATTGGCCGTCGCCGATCGTCACCACGATCGAGCCGCCCGCAACCTGGTATCCGGCCGAGGATTACCACCAGTCCTATTGGGACGGCGAAGGCCAACGCAATCCTTATTGCATGGCGGTCATCCCGCCGAAGCTGGCCAAGTTGCGCAAGGGGTTCGCGGACCGGCTGCGCACTGAATAGGGCGTCGGCGTGCCGCGTGCCGACTGTTGCCAAATGGCCGCATGACGTCACTTTTCATTGACTTTCCAATCCTTTTGACTAGCGGACGCCCCCGCGCTGGGGCAGACTAGGGTCAAGCGCAGTTGGGGGTCGCTGCAAAGTGCTGGCATCGCTGTTTCTGATTGGCGCGTCGCTGACGACGCCCCAGATGTCGGTTCAGGCGGCAAGCCAGACGATTGTCGAAAGCAGCGACGACGGCATGGCGCGCGCGGTGAACCGCATGGTCGGCGGCATTGTCAGCTATGCACGCTGGCCCGACGGATCGGCCGATACGACGCGCGTGATGTGCGTGATCGGATCGCCGCGCCTGACCAATCGCATGGCCCCCGACGTTCCCGGCGCCGGATCGGTGGTGGTCCGCCGGTTGAGCGCCGGTACGGTGAGCGGGCGTTCGGATTGCGACATCCTGTTCATGGGCCGGATGGCGATCGCCGATCGACGGCAATTGATCGCCTGGGTTCGCGGTCGCCCGATCCTGACGATCACCGACGACGATGCGGCGTGCATTTACGGCGCGATGTTCTGCCTGAGCAATCGCGGCATGAACCTCAGCTTCTCGGTCAACCTTGACGCCATCGCGCGCGGGCCGCTGCGCATCGACCCGCGCGTGCTGAACATCGGGCGCAGCAGTGGAGGCCCGCCATGACGGGCCAGACCCCCGAACGGATCGGCGCGCGCACGACGCTGCAAAAGCTGTTGTCGCGCTTTCACTTCGGCATCACGCTGTTCGCGGTGGCGCTCTCGGGGCTGACCATCCTGCTTGCCGGCGTGTCGGCGCTGCGCGGCTATGCCGATCGCAACATGGAGCTGGCGGCGCAGCTCGGCGCCTATGGCGTCGAACCCGCGCTGGTGTTCAACGACCCGCAGGCGGCGCGCGAAGGGCTGGAACCGCTGACCCGCATCCCCGGGATCGCACGGCTGCGCGTACTGAACGATCGCGGTCAGCCGCTGACCCAATGGGCGTCGCCGATGGCCGATCCGGCACCGTTGCTGACCCGGATATTCTTTCCGCGGCCCTTTGCAGTGGCGGTCGAGCGCAACGGATCGGCGATCGGGACGATCGAGGTCTGGGGCGATAGCTCGACGCTGATCGACTATGTCCGCATCGGCCTGCTCGCGGGGCTTGGCTGCCTGCTGATCACCGCATTCGGGACGATCTTTCTGGCACGGCGGTTCGAATATGAACTGGTCAAGCCGCTGAACGAGATTGCGACCGTCGCGCATGACGTGCGCCTGCACCGCCGGTTCGACAAGCGCGTCAAGCCGCTGGGCATTGCCGAGCTCGACCGGCTGGGCGGCGACATCAACACTTTGCTCGACGAACTTCAGGGCTGGCAGGGGCATATGGAAAGCGAGCGGGCGATGCTGGCGCACCGCGCCTCGCACGACACGCTGACCGCGATGCCGAACCGCGACGCCTTTGACGAGCAACTCGCGCAGCGCATTGCCTCCGCCGACGCGCGCGGCGAACGCTTTGCGCTGTTGTTCATCGACGCCGACAATTTCAAAGCAGCAAACGACAATTTCGGCCATGCCGCGGGCGACGCGGTGCTGGTCGCGCTGTCCGCCTGTATCAAGGACACGCTGCGCAAAGGCGATTTCGCCGCGCGCATCGGCGGCGACGAGTTCATCGTCATCGTCGATCCGCTCGACGCCGACACCGTCCCCGCCGATCTGGCGAAGCATATCAGGGCGTGCGTCGCGCAGCCCGTCACCTTGCCCGGCGGCGAGAGCTATCATCTGTCGATCAGCGTCGGCGCGGCCGTCTATCCCGACGACGGCAGCGATGCGACCGCGCTGCTCACCGCCGCCGACGCCGCCATGTATGCCGACAAATTGAGCAACCGTTCCCGCGTATGACCATCGGAGAGATGCCGTGACCCAGACTGTCCCCCAATCGATCAGAAGCCTGCTTCTGATTGCCTGCGCCGCGCTGCTCGCGGCCTGCCAGAGCGTGCCGACCCGCACCGGCTTCACCGCCGAACAGGTCGCCGTCCTGAAGGCGGAGGGCTTCGTCGATCAGGGTTTCGACTGGTCGCTCAACATGCCCGAACGCCTGTTGTTCCAGACCAACGAGAGCGCGATTTCCGCCGAACAACAGGCGCAGATCGCCCGCATCGCGTCGCGTCTGGTCGGCGTCGGCATCACCACCGCGCGCGTCGAGGGGCATACCGATTCGGTCGGGACCGCGGCGTATAACCTGACGCTGTCGCAGGCGCGCGCGACTGCGGTCGCCACGCCGATGCAGACGGCGGGCATGCAATTGTCGCCCGACCAGATCATCGGCCGCGGGGAAACCGTACCGATGTCGAGCAACGATACCGAAGAAGGGCGTCAGGATAACCGCCGCGTCGTGGTGATCGTGTCGCCGCAATAGATCGTCGTCCCGCGACCGCATCGCCTTTTCTTGTTCCCATATCGCCGCTAAGCCGCAGCCCATGAAACCGATCCGCAAAGCCGTTTTTCCCGTCGCCGGTCTTGGCACCCGCTTTCTGCCCGCGACCAAGGCGATCCCCAAGGAGATGCTGCCGGTCGTCGATCGGCCGCTGATCCAATATGCGGTCGACGAGGCGCGCGAGGCGGGGATCGAGCAGATGATCTTTGTCACCGGTCGCGGCAAGAGCGCGATCGAGGATCATTTCGACATCGCGTTCGAGCTGGAAAAGACGATGTCCGAACGCGGCAAGGATCTGTCGGTGCTGGAACCGACGCGGCTGGGGCCGGGAAACTGCGCCTATGTCCGCCAGCAGGAGCCGCTGGGGCTGGGCCACGCGATCTGGTGCGCGCGCGACATCGTCGGCGACGAACCCTTTGCGATCTTCCTGCCCGACGAATTTATGCACGGATCGCCCGGCTGCATGAAGCAGATGGTCGATGCGTACCACCAGGTCGGCGGCAATATGATCTCGGTGCTGGAGGTGCCGCGCGAACAGGTGTCGTCCTATGGCGTGATTGCGCCGGGCGGGCGCGACGGCGCGCTGACCGAGGTCAAGGGGCTGGTCGAAAAGCCCGCAGTGGCCGATGCGCCGTCGAACCTGATCATCTCTGGCCGTTACATCCTCCAGCCCGAAGTCATGCGGGTGCTGGAACGGCAGGAAAAGGGCGCGGGCGGCGAGATCCAGCTGACCGACGCGATGGCGACGATGATCGGCAACCAGCCGTTCCACGCGGTGACGTTCGACGGCGCGCGTTACGACTGCGGTTCGAAGGCCGGGTACATCCAGGCCAATCTGGCGGTGGCGCTCGAACGTCCCGACATGGCGGACGAGGTGCGCGCCTTTGCGATCGATTTGCTCAGATAACGCGCCGCCCTATCAAATGGGCAGCCCTTATCTGGAGCATGATCAGATCGATCTACTAGATTCGTCATTGCGAGCGAAGCGAAGCAATCCAGAGCGGTTTACGCCACTCTGGATTGCCGCGTCGCTTCGCTCCTCGCAATGACGGTCCAGAACGAGATCATCCGACGTTGATGATCGGCGGGTTCATTATTCGCCCTCGATATTCGGTTTCGGGAAGGTGTCGGCGCCCAGCGTCTTGTAGAGCAGGCCGCCGACCGCGCCGCCGATCAGCGGTGCAATCCAGAACAGCCACAGTTGCTGGATCGCGAGACCGCCGACGACCAGCGCCGGACCGGTGCTGCGCGCCGGATTGACCGAGGTGTTGGTGACCGGGATCGAGATCAGGTGGATCAGCGTCAGCGCGAGGCCGATGGCAAGCGGCGCGAAGCCTGCGGGCGCGCGGCCATCGGTCGATCCCATGATGATCCACAGGAAGAAGGCGGTCAGCACGATCTCGATCAGGAACGCCGACCAGATGTCGTAACCTCCCGGCGATCCGGCGTCGAAGCCGTTGGCGGCGAGGCCGTTGGTCGCAAGGTCATAGGCGGGATTGCCACTGGCGATGTAGAACAGCAGGAACGCCGCGATGATCGCGCCGACGACCTGCGCCCCGACATAGAGCGGGATGTCGCGCGCATCGAAACGCCCGCCCGCCCACAGCCCGACGGTGACCGCGGGGTTGAGGTGACAGCCCGAAATATGGCCGATCGCATAGGCCATGGTGACGACCGTCAGACCGAATGCGAGCGATACGCCGAGCAAGCCGATGCCGACATCGGGAAAGGCCGCCGCGAGCACCGCGCTGCCGCAGCCGCCGAAGACAAGCCAGAATGTGCCGATCAACTCGGCCAAGCCTTTTTGCATATTCGTCATATGACCCTCCTCCCCACCGGTGGCCATGGACGCCTCCGGCGCGCGGCCATCCTATCAGCGCTGGGCGGGGGAGCAAGCCTTTGTGGCGACGCCGAATTTCACGCCGCGGCGACCGCATCGACGAAATGGCGCGCGCGCTGGTCGAGCGACCGCGCCGCCGCGGTCAGCCCGGCGGACAATTGGCCCAGCGCCTGCGCGCCGTCGCCGACCGCGCTCGCCCCCTGGCCGATCTCCTGCACGCGATAGTCGATCTCGCGCCCCGCCGACACCGCCTGTTCGACATAGCTGGCGATCATCAGCGTCGTCGCGCTCTGGCCGTCGACGGCGCGGTCGATCGCGTCGGAGAAGCCGTTATTGGCGTCGATGGCCTCTTCCACTTCGGCAAAGCCCGCCGCGACCTGACCGACGATCTCGCGAATGCGGTCGACATATTGGGTGATGTCGCCCGCCGCGCTGCGCGTCTGCCGCGCCAGCGCCTTCACCTCTGACGCCACGACCGCAAAGCCGCGCCCCGCATCGCCCGCGCGCGCTGCCTCGATCCCGGCGTTCAGCGCCAGCATGTTGGTGCGGCTGGCCATGTCGATGATCAACGCCAGCATCTGTTCGATCGACTGGCTCGCCGCCTTGAGCGTCTCGGCCCGCTCGCCCGCCTGCCGGACCTTGTGATGAGCCTCGCCGCGAATGGCGCGCGCGCGGGCGCCGTCGTCGACGATCCGCGCCATCGTCGCCGCGAGCGCGTGACCGCGATCGCCGAGTTCGTGTAGCCCCGCCAGCGTTTGCGAGGTCGCGCCCGCCACGCTCACCGCGTCGCGCCCAGTGCGCCGGGCGCGGTCGGACAGGCCGCCCGCGACGGTTTCGACCTCGCGCGCCATGTCGGCCAGCGCGGCGGTCAGCGCGGCGATATCCTGCTGAAACGCCTGTCCGGCTTTGTCGACCCGAGTCGCCCGTTCCACGCGCTCCTGCGCCAGTTCGACATCACGCAGCATCGCCAACCGGGCAAGCTGGCCGCTGTCGAGCGTTTCGACGAAGCGGCCGCGGTCGACGAGAATCAGCTCGCCGCGCCCGCGCCCCTGCGCCGCGATGCGCAGCAGATCGGTCGTCGATTTCGCAACGTCGGCAGTCGGGCAAGCTTCGATCAGCGAGGCGATCGAACCGCCGATCGTCGGGTTCTGCATCAGCGAGAACCAGAAGGGGCAGAACAGCAGTTCACGGACGCGTTGTTCGCGGATGATACCGACCGGGCGCGCATCGGCGCCGAGCACCGCCAACGCGCGGAGGTCGGGGTTGCCGCGGAACAGGTCGATCACTTCGGCCATGTGCGCGTCGGTAGCGACCGCGGCGGCATGGCCCGAGGAAGGGGGCGATTGATGGTCCATGGCGGGCTTCGTCTTTCTGCGCGCGGCGGTTGCTGCTTCGCGGTTCGACCTAAGCGACGTTGGTAAACACGACTTTAACCATTTGTTTCAATGCTGTGACACAGGAGCGCGGCGCGGGAGCGAACCGTCGCAATATCCTGTTCAGATCGCGCCCGCTATGCGATGAGGCGCGGGCCGACCGGGTCGCGCGGCGAGGAGATCATCATGCGTGCCATCATCATCGCCGTTGCGGCGCTGCCGCTGCTCAGCGGCTGTATCAGCGCGGTAAAAACCGTCGTCACTGCGCCGGTCAAGGCGGTCGGGCAGGTCGCCGACTGGACGACGACCAGCCAGGACGAAGCCGACCGCAACCGCGGCCGCGAAATGCGCCAGCGCGAGGAGCAACTGGGGAAGCTGTCGCGCCAGCGCGACAAGGCCGCCGAAAAATGCCGCGATGGCAAAGAAGATCAATGCCAGCGCGCCGAGGTGCTGGAGCATGAGATCGAAGCGCTGATGGCGGCACCTTCTTAATTTGAAGGTGGCTGAGGCGCTCAGCCATTCCTCAAATTCCGTTCGTGTCGAGCGAAGTCGAGACACCTTTCGACGCAGTGCCTAGCCCGCGGGGTGTCTCGACTTCGCTCGAC
>JAFAGN010000097.1 GCA_023422695.1 Pseudomonadota bacterium | reverse complement strand
CCCCTTCATTGTCGAGTAAGCCGACAGCGGCCCCCGCCTTCGCGGGGGCGACGGCTTTGGGCCTAGCCACCGCGGGTTTCCTTTGGCAGAAGCGACGTGTGGGGGAAATCAGACATCATGTCGGGACGTTGCTGGGCGCCGTGCTGCTTGCCGGTTGCATCCCCGCGGCCCCTGCCCCACCGCCACGGCCCGTCGCGCCGCCCCCGGTATCGTCAGCTCTGCCTGACAGCTTCGACTTCGAGCGCCGCCCGCTCACCGATGTCGTCGGCGGCGATGCGCGGCCGACATGGACGCTGAAACCCGTTGCGACGAACGCCGTGCAGGTGAAAGCGGGCGCCTACACCGTCCGCCCCGGCGACACACTGCGCGCGATCGGCGAGATGAGCGGCGCAGGCTCCGAAGCGATCGCGCTGGAAAACGACCTCACCCCGCCTTTCACGCTGCGCGCCGGACAGCAGCTGCGCATCCCCGCCGGGCTCTATCACCGCGTCGGAGCGGGCGAGACGGGGATCGGCATCGCGCGCGCCTATGGTGCCGACTGGGGCGAGATCATCACGATCAACGCGCTCGCCGAACCCTATATTTTGCGCATCGGCCAGCGCCTCCGCCTGCCCGCCGCCGCACGCCCGGTCCAGCCTGGCCCGGTCAGCATCGACGCCCGCGCCGCTGCTTTCACCCTCGACATCGACGATATCGTAACTGGCAGCCAGCCTGCACTCGCCGAGGCCACGCGCCCCACCACGGGCAACGCCGCACCGCGCCAGCCGGTGACCACCGCCCTCGCTGCCCCGGCGCGCTTTGCGGGCCGCTTCGAATGGCCGCTCAATGGCCCGATCCTCGCGCGATTTGGTCCGCTGGCGCCCGGCAAGGTCAGCGACGGGATCAACATCGCCGCCGCTGCCGGCACCCCGATCCGCGCCACCGCCGACGGCGTCGTCGCCTATGCCGGCGATCAGATCGGCGTTTATGGCGGGCTGATCCTGATCAATCATGGCGGCGGCTGGGTCAGCGCCTATGGCCATGCCGCGCGCATCGACGTCCAGCGCGGTCAGGCGGTGCGCAGCGGCGACGTGATCGGCCGCGCCGGGGCCACGGGGCAGGTCCAGACATCGCAACTCCATTTCCAGCTGCGCAAAAATCGCATACCCGTCGACCCGATGAAGCAATTACCGCCCCGATGAGCGACCGCAAACCGTCCCGACTGAAGCTGCACCATCGGTTCCAGCCGCTCAAACGCGCCAGCAAATGGCCGGTGTGGGCCGACGTCCTGGCGCGGCTCAGCCTGGCCTTCGCGCTGATCGGCGTCGTGGTGCTGGTCCACTGGATCGACCGCGCGGGGCTGAAAGACAGCCACGACGGCCACATCAGTTTCCTCGACGTCGTCTATTTCACGATGATTTCAGTCACCACGACGGGGTTTGGTGACATCGCGCCGGTGTCCGACCGTTCGCGGTTGATCGAGGCGGTCATCGTCACCCCGATCCGCATCGCAGTGCTCTTTATCTTCGTCGGCACCGCCTATAATTTCGTCCTCAAACGCACATGGGAAAAATGGCGTATGGCCCGCATCCAGGCAAAGCTCACCAACCACATCGTCGTTCTGGGCTTCGGCATCAGCGGCAGCGAAGCGGTCCGCGAGCTGATCGCGCGCGGCACCGACCCAAGCTGCATTGTCGTCATCGACCAGTCGGCATCGCGGATCGAAGAGGCCGAGGCGATGGGCTGCAACGTGTTGCAGGGTGACGCGTCGAACGACGACACGCTGATCGACGTCCACATCGCGCGCGCGCAATCGGTGCTGGTGTCGGCGGGGCGCGACGACACCTCGATCCTGATGGTCCTCACCGTCCGCCACTTGTCGCCTAAGGTGCCGATCAGCGTCGTTATTCGCGCGCAGGACAATGAATTGCTGGCGCGGCAGGCGGGCGCGAACAATGTCATCAATCCGGTGAGCTTTACCGGGCTGCTGCTCGCCGGATCGGCGCAGGGTGCGCATGTCGCCGACTATATGGCCGACCTCGCCAGCATCGGCGGGCGTGTCCAGTTGCGTGAGCGTCCGGTCGCCGCAGGCGAAGTCGGCCGCAGCATTGATCAGCTGGCGAGCGAAGGCCGCGGGCTGCGTATCTATCGCGGCGGCAAACCTTTCGGCTTCTGGGAACCCGAGGCGCAAAGCCTCGCCGCGGGCGACCTGATCGTCGAAGTCGTCCGCTGCGAGGAATGCGAAGCCAGCGTGCCCGGCGGCTAGGCCCGCGTATAGAGCCAACCCGCCCAAAGCCAGCCGATGATCAGCAAGCCACCTCCGATCGGCGTCACCGCGCCCAGCCAGCGCGGCGCGCCGAGCGCCATGGCATACAGGGTGAAGGCGAATATCGCTGCGCCGACCAGCAGCATGATCGCCGGTCCGCGCGCGGCACCCATGATCGCCAGCGCCGCAATGGCGTGGATCAGCTGGTACAGTCCGCCGGTGCGCAGCCATTCGGCCTCCTGCTGGCCCGCCGCGCCATGCGCCCCGAACGCCCCCGCCCCCACCGCAATCGCCGCGGACAGGGCCGCAAATATGCCGATCGTCATTCGTCACCCTATCTGCTTGCAATAGCGCACCGATAGGCCAAGCTGGACGCAGTTAACAGGGAGAAGGCAATGCCCCGCAACATTCCGCTGCCCGCCGGGCTCAAGCCGCCGAGCCGTCTCGCACAACTCGGCGAATTGACGCTGCCGTTTGACATGCTGCGCTATGGCCTGTCGGGCTATCACCTGATCGGCGCGCCGCGCGGCGACGGGCGAGCTATCGCACTGCTCCCCGGCTATGGCGCGTCCGAACTGTCGATGCGACCCTTGGAAGCCTATCTCCGCCATCTCGGCTATCAGGTCCGTGACTGGGGCATGGGGCGCAACCAGGGCCGCGTGGCCGCCGACGTCGAACGCTTTGCCGCGCAGGCGGCCGAGTGGGTCCAGGCCGACGGCGCGCCGCTCACCCTGATCGGGTGGAGCCTTGGCGGCGTCATCGCGCGCGAGACGGCGCGCGCCCATCCGCACCTCGTCCGCGAAATCATCACCATGGGTACCCCCATCATCGGCGGCCCCAAATATACCGCGCTGGCGCAGCGCTTCGCCGGGCGAGACTTCGATGCGATCGAACGCGAGATCCACGCGCGCAATCTCAAAGGCCTGACCCAGAAGCTGACGGTCATCTACTCCGACCGCGACGGCATCGTCGGACCAGACATCGCGGTCGACATCTACAACGAGCAGGCGCGCAACATCAAAGTCGACAGCACTCATCTGGGGCTGGGGATCAATCCCAAGGTGTGGCGGATTGTAGCGGATACGCTGGCCGGAGATTGATCACTTCGCCGAAACGCGATGCTGCCGTTCAGGAAATCAGTGTCTACAAAGCCACCTGAAACGACAATGAAGCAGGTCGAACGTAGGTTGCAAATGGTAGCGGAGGAGGGACTCGAACCCCCGACACGCGGATTATGATATCGCTAGCCGACTTCAAACTTCGCGGCGAAAACGACGGTTTTCCGCCGTTTATTCCGAGATACCGAGGTGTAATACTCAAGTCAATCACTGAAATTCTCGCGCGTACCAATCGCGAAGTCTGTCACCACACGTCGCCGATTGAGGACCGCATATGCCGGCTGCAGCGGCCCGAAGCTTCACTGCGGCAAGATGACGACGCAATCTCCGTTGGACGGCACCGACGTGGACGATGCGGATCAGACGCATAACCATTCTGGTCCACGGTCGCGAGATATCATTGCCTAAGGTATCCGACGCCAATTTTGATTTGACGGCAATCGCTCCTCGCCTGACAAGCCATCAATGATCTTGAGCAAGACAATTGTCGCACTTGGCGTTCTGGCTGCGGCATCTTCGGCACCCTCGGGAGATCGTGCGCGCGAGGCCGGCGTTGTTATCGGCGTTCTTGCTCCGGGTCCACTAAACGCCATCACCGACGTTGAGGGCGTCGAGGTAGGCCATGTCACGATTGAGGAAGGCAAAGACGTCCATACCGGCGTTACCGCAATCTTGCCGCATGGCGGCAACATCTTTCGCTCGCGCGTTCCTGCCGGTTTTGTCGCCTTCAATGCGTTCGGAAAGTTTGCCGGCTCAACGCAAGTCGTCGAGCTCGGCGAGGTTGAAACACCCATCTTGTTGACCAACACGCTCAACGTCCCCGAAGCGACCGCCGGAGCGATCGAATGGACGCTGGCGCAATCGGGCAATGAGACGGTTCGATCGGTCAATGCTGTCGTCGGCGAAACGAACGACGGAGTCCTCAACGACATCCGTCGCCGCCGCGTCACCGTCGCCGACGCCCGGCGCGCAATTGAAATGGCGAAAGGCGGAGCGGTCGCGGAAGGCTCGGTCGGGGCGGGTACCGGAACGGTGGCGTTCGGTTTTAAAGGAGGCATCGGCACGGCATCGCGCAAGCTGCCGAGCGCGATGGGCGGATGGACCCTGGGGGTGTTGGTCCAGAGCAACTACGGCGGTGTCCTGAACATCGCCGGGGTGCCGGTCGGCATCAAGCTGGGTCGCCACGCCTTCGCCGAGCGGGGCGATCGCGACACGGCGGACGGCTCCGTTGTGGTAGTGATCGCCACCGACGCGCCGCTGTCCGATCGCAACCTGCGCCGCATCGCCGAGCGCGCGTTCATCGGGATTGGCCGGACAGGATCGTCCTTTTCCAACGGATCGGGGGACTATGCGATTGCCTTTTCCACCAGTCCCGCGGTGCGCCGCGAAGAAGGAAGCCCGCCGACCGGGCAAATCGCCGACCTGCGCAACGAGGCGCTTTCACCTTTGTTTCAGGCGGTGGCCGAAGCGACCGAGGAAGCAGTCGTCAACTCGCTGTTCGCCGGGAAGACTGTCGAGGGCCATCGCGGCACAATCGAGCGGCTGCCAGTCGAAACGATATTGCCCTGGCTCACCGCTCGCGAAAAATAACGGCGCATGCACCGCAACAGCCACATTTTCTCCGGACCGATCAGGAGACCTTGGCCGCGCGCAGCAGGCGGCCGGCAGCGCCGACCCGCTCACCTTCCTCAAACGCTGGCCGTCCGTTCACCATGACCATATCGAAGCCCTCCGCCTGGGCAAAGGGATCAAGGTAGGTCGAGCGCGCCTTCACACGGTCGGGAGCGAAGAGGATAAGGTCCGCCTTCATGCCCGGTCTCACTACTCCGCGATCGGGCAGCCGCAATATCCGGGCTGGGAGCGCGGCCGCCTTGCGGACCGCCTGCTCGATTGAAAGCCTGCCGCCGTTCACCACATATCGCTCGATCAATTTCGCATAGGTGCCGGTGGCCCGCGGGTGCCGCATGCCCGGACCGCCGTCGGTCGAGATTGCCACCTCGGGATCCAGCACCAGAATATCCTGCAAGGCATCGTCCATGGTGAAATGCGCGCCCGAGGCGCCGCCCGGCCCGATCTTGATCAGGAAGTCTGCATAATGGAGCCCCGCTTCGCGCGCTTCCTCGGCGAGTGTCTTTCCAGCATAAGGCTGGGTGCCGATAAGGAGCGCGCCCGGGCCGCCGCGCCGGGTCATGCGCGCGATGAGGTGCTCGCGCAACTCCTGCCTTCGTTCGGCGACGACGGCGCGATAGTCCGTCGGCGGCAATGCCCATTCGGGGAAAAGGAGGGCGATCCCTGTATAGCCTGCGCTGTAGGGGTAGGCGTCGGCCGTCAAATCGACGCCGTCTCGCCGTTTCGCGGCGATCAGGTCGAGCAACTGGCGGGCACGCGCTTCGCCTTTGCCGAACACCACTTTCAGATGCGAAATATGAGGCCGGGCCGGGTGCGCCGACGCAATCAGTTCCTCGATCGAGGCGTCGATCTCATCGTCATTTTCGGACCGCATGTGGCTCATCACGAGACCGCCATGGCGGGCGACGGTCCGACCCAGGCTGGCAAGCTCGGCGCGCTCGCTATAGATGCCCGGAACATATTCCAGTCCATAGGAGAGGCCAAAGGCGCCGGCGGCCAGCTCGCCATCAAGCCGCGCCGCCATCCGCGCCAAAGCCGCCTCGTCAGGCTGACGGACCGCATCCGCGATGCCCGATGCGCGGCGCAGTGTCCCATGGCTGGCTAACGCGGCGACATTCAGAGGAAGCGCTGCGCGATCGGCAGCCGAGAGCCAGGTTCGCAGGTCCAGATCATCGCCGATACGGGGTCCGCTGCCGTCGACGCCAAGCAATATGGTGGTCACCCCCATTGCGAGGAATGCGTCGTAGGATTGCTCCAGCGGATCGCCATGCGTGTGGGTGTCGATGAATCCAGGGGCGAGGACGCGCTCTTCACCCTCGACCAGCCGCGCGCCTCGCGGCGCCGATCCCCCCGGCGCCAGGATCGCCGCTACTCGGTCGCCAAGAACGACAACATCGGCCCGGCGCGGCGCAGCCGCGGTGCCGTCGACCAGCAAGATATCGCGAAAATAGATCGACGGCTCGGCCGGAACGGCGGCAAGGACTGGCAGGTGCGCCAAGGCGCTCCCGGCGATCGCGCCGGCAACGACCTGGCGCCGCGTTACGTCACGCACCATTGGACTCTCCCTTGCAAGGGTGACGGCACGGATGCCGGGATTGGCGGCGGCGGGGCAGATATAAGCTTGAGCAGGGCGATTGATGCCGTCGAGCGACCACCGCGGGCCGGCTTCACCGCTGCTTCGCCGCGATGTACCGCGTAACCTGCTCCTCAAGAATATCGAGCGGCAGCGCGCCTTCGCTCAGCACGGCTTCATGGAAATCGCGTATATCGAAGCGCGGTCCCAGCTCGCGTTCGGCACGTGCGCGCAATTCGGCGATCTTGAGCTGGCCGACCATGTAGCTCGTCGCCTGCCCCGGCCAGTTGAAATAGCGATCGACCTCGCGGGCAATATCGGTGTCCGACACCGAGCTGTTGGCTTTGAAATAAGCGATCGCCTGTTCGCGCGTCCAGCGCTTGGAATGGATTCCGCTATCGAGAACGAGCCGGATCGCGCGCCAAACCTGAAGCGAAAGCATGCCGAACCGGTCGTAAGGCGTCTTGTACACTCCCATCTCGTTCGCGAGCCGTTCGGAATATAAACCCCAGCCCTCCATATAGGCGCCGTAGCCGCCGAACTTGCGGAACTTGGGAATGCCGGTCAGCTCCTGCTGACGCGCGATCTGGAAGTGATGCCCCGGCGCGCCTTCGTGCGCGGCGATGCCTGCGACCTGAACCTTCTGCGTCTGGTTCATGTCGACGAGGTTGACGTAATAGATCCCCGGGCGCGAGCCATCGGCAGACGGCGAATTATAGAAGGCGGTCGATGCGGTGGCCTCGCGCCATTTCTCGACGGCACGCACCTCGAGCGCCGCCTTGGGCAGCACCCGAAAATAGCGCGGCGCGGCGGTCATCGCCGAAGCGATCACTGCGCGCGCATCGGCAAGATAGGCCTCACGACCTGCCTCGGTATTGGGGTATTTGAACTGCGGGTCGGTGCGAATATGATCAAAAAACTGTTCGAGCGAGCCCGAAAACCCAACCTCGCGCTTGATCGCCTCCATCTCTTGCCGGATCGCCGCGACCTGGGAAAGCCCAAGCTCGTGGATCTGGTCCGCGGTCAGATTGGTGGTGGTCGAACTTTGCAGCCGGTCGGCATAATAAGCCGCTCCATCGGGGAGGTTCCATGCCCCGAAATTGCCCTTCGACTGCGGCTCGATTTCGTCGATCGCGGCGATCAGCGCGCGATAGCCCTGCTGGAAGGGACCGGTCAGGGCGGCGCTGGCGTCGGCAAGCAGCTTGGTCTTGACGGCAGCAGGTGCATCAAGCGCAGCGAGCTTTTTGCGAAAATCGGCCATAAGCGTCGAGTCCGCACCGCCGTCGAACGGCGCCCCCGTAACAACCTTCAATGCGTCGGCGCGGGCCGGCGCGAAGTTGACCTGGTTGGGAATGATTCCCGCTGCCGCCTGCTCGCGCATCGTCGCTGCGACTTCGCGCATGACGCGATCGGTGTCGCGCAGACGCGCGATATAGGCTTCGGCATCCGAGACATTGTCGATCTTGTGGTTGTTGATGAGCAGGACCGGGATCGCGCCGGCGGGGCTGCCGTTGGTCGAGACGGGAAAACGCAACTTGCGAAAACGCGACGATGCGCGGCCGCGTTCGACTTCATATTCGAACAGGCGATAGCTGACGCGCGCGCTATCGCCGAGTTGCTCGGGCCGGAAGCGGGCTCGCATGTCCGTGAGCTGCCGCTCAGCCATTGCCTGCGTGCGCATCGCGGCAGCCTCGGTATAGTCGTCGAGTTTGTCATAGGCGGTCTTGAGCCCGAGCCGCGTCTGCGCCTCCGGACTGAGGGCCAGTCGCTCGTCGAAAGCTTCGTCGAGGAACTGAAGCAGCGCCTGGTCCTGTGCCGCCGATTGCGGTGCAGCCTGCGCGAACGCGGGCGCGGCAATTGGCGCGATTGGCAGGACGGGGAGCAGCATCAGGGCAACGGCGAAGCGCATCATAATCTCCTATCGAATAAACGACTTGTCGCCGAACACGCCGACCGACGCAATAATATTTCGCCGGCGTCGCCGATCGGTACCGACGGGACAAGGCGTGACGGATCGGTGCCCGGACCAAAGCTGGTTTCCCTGCCCTGCGCCGGTCGCGGCCCGTCGGAACCGCCATGCCACTTGCGAGCGCTCGCAGCGGCCGGGGAAATTGCAGGCGATACGCACCCGCCGAGCCGCCGCCGCTTCAATCGACCAGCGACGAATAGCGCGCTTCGATCGGTCGATCGGGTTCGATTACCAGCAAGATATTGTCGCATCCGCCCGGTGTCTCATCGGCGTCCGGTCCGATCTTGCGCTCGCGCATTTCGCAGGCGCGCGCATCGTCGTCGAGCCGAAATCCATCCTCACGGTCGGTTCGCAATAGCTGGCCCCGCGCGGCAAGTTCGGCGACGACCTCGGCGTCGGGCAGCCGGACGCGATGATAGGGATAGGGGCCCGAGGATATCGCGTAGATCGACGCGCCCACGGCGTCGAGGAACGCCGCGCGCGACGAGGTGAGGCTGCCATGATGGCCAACCACCAGCACATCGGCCTTCAATTCGCCAGCGCAGCATGCGAGCAGTTTCGCTTCGATGCTGCGCGGGCTGGGCGCCGCCGTCGGCAGCTCGCGCCCGCCGCCGTCGGCATCGCCGGTCAGCAACACGCGTTTGCTGCCGAGATCGAGCCGCACGACGACGCTGTTCTCATTCGGATCGGAATGCGGATGCGCGTCGCGGTAAAGAAAATGCATCGATGCCTCGGCCCCGAGGGCGACGGGGGCCGCGCTCATCATCGCGTCCTGGCGCACGGTCACCGTTCCATTGCAGCCGCTGCCGTTAAAGGTGACGCTACGCGTCGTGTTCGCAGCGATGGCGTCGTGATAGCGCGCGCCGGGCTCCGCCATGGCGGCTTTCAGGAAGTGGCAATAGCCGTCCGTCCTGTTGACGCGGCCCGATTCCCAGATGTTGGCGATCTCGAACCGTTCGAACACTCCCGGCATCAGTTGAAGATGGTCCTTGTGCGGATGGCTGAGGATGAGGTGGTCGATGCGGGTGAGGTCGGGGCGGGCGGCGCGGATATAGGCCACCACCCGGTTTTCGTCGCCGCCATGCAAGTCGTCCTGACTGCCCGCGTCGTACAGAAGCGCGAAGCCCGGCCCCTCGACGAACACCGCCAGCCCGGTGCCGACGTCGATGACATGGATCTTGTGCCGACCCGGCGCGGTCGCGGCATCGCTGTCGCCGGCGCGCACAATCGTCCACGCCTTGCTGACATAGCCGCGCGTACCGCCGGGAAGCTCGACGATATACCAGCCGCTGACATCGCCGACGAGAGTAGCGCTGTCACCGGGACGCAAGCGCGCCAGAACGGCGGTGTCGGTCGACGGCCCGGCGCGCACCAGCACGGCGCTCGAAACGCGCGCATTGGGCGCAACATCGTCTGCCAGGGCTGGGAGGGCGGCCAGCGCCCCGGTACCGAGCAGCAGCGCCGCGCAGCAGTGTCGAAGCGTCATCAAGCCCCTTCTCCTCTCCAATTCGCAAACCGCGCTTGGCATCGGAACCGCCGACGTCGCGGTCGATGCGGTCGGCCCAATCCGCTGCTCAGCCGAGCAACGCGCGAATGGCCCCGATCAGGCCGGCGATAAAGGAGCCTGCCACCAACAGCGCTGCGAGCCCATATTCCACGTCGATTGCGCGCGTTTTCCAGTCCGGTTTGCTGTCCATATAGCAGGGATGACACAGCCATATATTGTAGGAAAGGACATTTCATGCGCGGTTATGGCAGCGCGAATGGAACGATCGGGCATGTTTCACGCGCGCGCAAACCGCGCAGGCATGATCACCAAATCCTTCAGCACCGCGCATCTGCCGCCTACCAGAGCGCGCGCGTTTCCATCCAGGCGAGGGCATCGGCCAGTTTGAAGCGGGGCCGCGGCACCTTGCCGCGGCTCACATCATATTCCTTGGGAAAACCGGGAGGCCGGTCGCGGCGATAGCGATCGATCGTGCGGCGCGACAGCCGTGCGAGCCGGGCAAAATCCTCGACGTTGATAAAACGATCGGTCGATGCCGCGATGGGGTCGCTCGCACGCTCGCGCATCCTATTTCCTCACCGTTCGCGCAAAGCTGCGGTCGCTTTCCAGAAATGCGGCGAGAATGAAAGGAATGAGGTCGCTCACCGCCTCGGACTTTCCATAGGCCTGCGCATATGCCTCGGCATATTGCTGGAGGTCATTTGCCAGCTCGGGCCGTATCTGGATCGTCACCTTGACGGGGATCCGATCGGGCAGCTGCGGGAGTTTGAGCTTCGTCATCCGCGCGGCAGCCAAGGCTTGAGGATGATGTCCTTGTGGACGACGATCCGCAGCGGCCAGCCGGGACGCACCTTGAGCGTCGGCTGCACCTCGAGCTGGCGCTGGACCATCTGCTCACCGGCGCGCGCGCCGCTTTGCTGGGCCGGCTCGCGTAGCGCGCGAACGAGATCGCTTTCCCCGCTTCCCGCGCCCAGCTCGGTCCCCACCCCGAGCAGCGTCGAAAGGACGACCCCCTTGAGCAATTGCCATGTGTGCCGATCGACGCGGTCGGCGAGACCGGCATAGCCTTCGGTATCGCTGGCGGGGACATTGTCGATCCGGATCGATGACCCGTCCGGCAGGATGATCCGCTGCCAGACGACGAGCGCGCGGCGCTGTCCGAACGCCACCACGCTGTCGTAACGTCCGATCAGGCGCGACCCTTGCGGCAGGAGCAAGGTCCGCCCGGTGACGCTGTCATAGGCATTTTGGGTGACCTGGGCGGTCACCATGCCTGGGAGATCCGAGTTGAGCCCGGTGATCAGGCTCGCGGCGATCACACTGCCCGCGCTCAGCGTCCAGGGCGACAGCGGCGGCTCGAGACGGTGCGGACTGATATCGTCGGCGCCGCTGATAGGCCCGACCAACGCGTTCTTGCGCCGCTGGCCATTGGGGTCGGCGCCGCCATCGGGAGCGACCCCTGGCGCGGCGGGGACACCTGCGGTCATCGTCGCACCGGGCGCGGCCTGCACCGGAGCGCCGTTGCCAAGCTGCAGCATGACGCTCGACTCCTGCGCAGCGCGCTGCTCGGCCGCCAGCCGCTGGCGTTCGGTTTCAGCCTGCTGCGCGGCGCGCGCGGCTGCATCTACGGCGGCACCAGCGGCAGGATCCTCAAATCCCTCGCTCGCCATCTGACGCTGCTGGGCGAGGATCGGCCTGCCGAGATCGCCGGGCAGCGGCGGTCCGAGGCGCGCTACATCACCGTAGGTCGCGGGCACGCCCGCGACAACTTCCGCTGCGTCCTTGGCAGCGATCGGCGCATCCTGCTCGTCAGCCACCGCGATGTCGGGACTGGCCAGGCCAAAGGCCAGCCAGCCGACAGCGGCAATCAGCGTCGCGCTCAATCCCGCCAGGCCGATGATGGCCCCGCGGCGAAAGCGCGTTGCCGGCAGCGGCCTGCCGCGCAGGACAAGGCTTTCGAGATCGACCTTGGCCGCCGCCTCGGCGGGCGCGCTGGCCGCGGTGGGCATGGCATCGCTCTCGGTCATGTGCCTCCCCTCCCGCGCCGTGCTGGCACCGCGCCCGCGCGCGTGATGCGGACGACGCTCTGACGCTTGCCGCCTAGCCGCAGCTCGGCGGCAGCGAACAGCCGGTCGACGACGTAGAAGCGTCCGGCGACGCGGTAGTTGACGAGCTCGGCTTCGCCCTTCTCTCCCAGCACGAACAGCGGCGGCGCTTCGCTCGTCGCGAGCCCTGCGGGAAATTCGATCCAGGTCTGGCGTCCGTCGGCAAAGGCGCGCAGCGGCCGCCAAACCGGTTTGTCGCCGGTGATGACATAGCCGAAATCGAGATCTTCGACCGCGATGCCGGCGGACACCGGGCGCGCCGCCTCGGCCGCGGCGCGAGCGCTCGCGAGCGCAATCAGCTCGTCCTCTGGATAGGTCCAGCGGATCGCGGTCATCGCGCTCGCGCCGCTGCTGGTGAGCTGGAGATGATAGATCCGCCGGTCGGTCGCGATGACAAGATTGGTCGCAAGTCCTGCGGCGAATGGCTTGACGAGGATATGGGTGCGCTTCGTTTCGCCGCTGCCGCTGCTGGTGTCGCCGACGGTCCAGCGCGCGGTGTCGCCAGCGGCGACCGACGTCAGCGTTTCACCCGGTTGCAGCGCAATGTCGCTGACCCGGCCCGGAGCGGTGTAGAGACGATAAAGCGCGCCTTCGGCATAGGGATAGATTTGCACCGCATTGCGATATCCCGACGGCGCGGGCTCGCGCACCGCTGCCCTCGGGACGGCGGCGCCGCCCGGCGCCGGTCGCGTATTCACCTCAGCGAGCCCCCCGGCC
>JAFAGN010000096.1 GCA_023422695.1 Pseudomonadota bacterium | reverse complement strand
GCTGTCGGCTTACGCCGCAGCGCAGGAATAGGCGGCTAGCGGCCCCCGCCTTCGCGTGGGCGACGGTTTGTTTTGGCCGTCACCCACCGAACGGTCCAAAAGAAAAAGGGCCGCGAATTGCTTCGCGGCCCGATTATTTTCGCCGGACGGCTTTGATCAAAGATCAGAACACGCGGGCATATTGTTCGTTGCCGACAAAACCCAGCTTGCCGACGCCGCTGCGCTTGATCACCGCCATGACATTGTCGACGACGATATAGCGCGAGTAGGGGTCGGGCTGGACCTGCAGCTCGGGTTCGACCGGCAGAGCCTTGGTCTGTTCGAGATACTGCGCCAGCTGGGCCAGATCGACGGGGGTTCCGTTCCAGGTGATCGTCCCCGCGGGGTCGATCATCACCTTGTTCTTTTCGGGGTCGACGTTGCTTTCGGCATCGGTCGGCACCGGCAGGTCGATCTTCACCGCGTGGGTCTGGACCGGGATGGTGATAATGAACATGATGAGGAGCACGAGCATGACGTCGATCAACGGCGTCGTGTTCATGTCCATCATCGGTTCGTTGTCGTCCCGCTCTCCAACTGCCATGGACATGCGATTATTCCTTCGTTCCTAAACGTCGGGCGCCCTTACAGGCGGCCCACCGTGCCCGAGCCAGGAGCCGGTTCGGAAATGAACCCGATCTTCTGGAAGCCGGCATATTGCATCGTGTAGATCACCCCGCCGATGCACTGATACGGCGTGTTGACGTCGCCGCGGATATGCACTTCGGGGAAATTTTCTTCGGTGATATTCTGCGGGCCGCCGATGTCTTCGAGCAGCTGCTCGAGCTTGGCCTGACCGCGTTCCAGCAACTGCTTCGAGTCGACCGGAGCCTGGCCCCAGTAAACTTCGCAAGCGGTGCTTTCGGGATTGGGTTCGCCGTCGCCATCGGTGTCCGCCGAGCGGATCGACAGCAACACATTTTCAGGCTTGGTCGTCGTCACCTCGAACGCCACGTCGGGCAGCTTGAGGTTCACCGTCTCCAACACCACGGGAACCGTGATGAGGAAGATGATGAGCAACACAAGCATGATATCCACGAGCGGCGTCGTGTTGATCTCGGACATCGGGGCCTCTTCGCCCCCCTTGTCGCCTACACTCATCGACATAGGATCAGTATCCTGTCACAAAATTTCTGTCACGGACATCGGGCCGACGCGCTAGCGGTGCCCACCCTGTCCAGCGGACCCCGCCTGCCGCAACGGTGCGGCAGGCAGGGATCCCTTCAGACCGATCAGGCCTTCTTCGGAGCCGCAGCCGGAGCAGCAGCCTTTGCCGCCGGAGCGGTCGTCGTCGGCTTCACCTGGCCGTTCGACATGATCGAGCCGAGCACGTCGTTCGAGAAGGTCGACAGACGGCGGGCGATCGCCTTGTTGCGGCTCTGCAGCCAGTTGAACGCGAGCACCGCGGGAACCGCCACGATCAGACCGATGGCGGTCATGATCAGCGCTTCACCGACCGGACCGGCGACGGTGTCGATCGACGCCTGACCCGACGCACCGATCTTCACCAGCGCGCGCAGAATACCGATAACGGTACCGAACAGACCGACGAACGGTGCGGTCGAACCCACGGTCGCGAGGAAGGCGAGGCCGCCGTTGAGCTTCGAGTTGATGTGGTTCTGCGAGCGTTCCAGCGTGCCGTGCATCCAGTCATGCGCTTCGACGGGGTCGGTCAGCTTGTTATGCTCTTCGTTGGCGCGCAGACCGTCTTCGACGACCTGACGATAGGCGCTGTTCTTTTCCAGCTTGGCCGCACCGTCGGCGAGCGTCGGGGCGCGCCAGAAGTTGGCGTCGACCGCCTTGCCCTGGCTCATCACCTTATTCTGTTCGAACAGCTTGGTGAACAGGATGTAGAGCGTGCCGATGAACATGATCAGCAGCACCAGGAAGGTGACCTGCGACACGATACCGCCCTCGCAAAGCGCCGGGATCATACCATAGGGGCTTGCGCCTTCTTCTTTGACGCACATCGAAGCGGGCATCAGGCTGAGCCCTGCATCATGTGCCGGCGCCGCGGCAGCGGCATTTGCGATCAGATTAAACATGTTGGATATTCCCTCTCAAGAAATTCTGGTAAATTCGAAGA
Source organism: Pseudomonadota bacterium (assembly GCA_023422695.1). GTDB lineage: Bacteria > Pseudomonadota > Alphaproteobacteria > Sphingomonadales > Sphingomonadaceae > Sphingopyxis. The sequence continues at coordinate 24,815 of JAFAGN010000096.1, read as the reverse complement.
CAGCCGCACGCTGGATCAGCGCGGGATCTGCCACCGGATACGATTGCTGTAGGTTCCGCCCGTGGGGTTGCCCGCCCGGTCCTTGCCCGGGTTGAAGCGGCCACGACGCTGGATGAGCTTGCACGTTTCGGCGTCAAGATCGGCATGGCCGCTCGACGACGTCACATCGCACGACGTGATCTTGCCATCGACGCCATAGGTGACGCGAAAACCCGTCGTGCCTTCGCGCTCTTCGCGCATTGCACGGGCCGGATAGTCGTCGTTCGTCGCCCAGCGACCCGGGTTACCACGCGGAGTCCCCGCCTGGCTGAGGTCAGGCGCGGGCGGCGGGGCCGGCGGCGCAGGCGGCGTATAGACCGGCGGCGGCGGGGTCGGCGGCGCCTTCGGCACCGACTGAACCGTGTTGGTCGTCACCGGCGGCGGGATCGGCGACGGGGGCGTCACGACCGGCGGCGGCGGCGGCAGCTGGTTATCCGGCGGCGGCGGCGGAGGCGGCTCTTCCGGCGGCGGCGGCTCTTCCACGTCCACCACGTCCAATTTTTCGGCGAGTTTCTTGACGATGCTGATATTCAGGCCGTTGACCAGGCCATAGCCCAGAACTGCCGTAAGCAAACCAACCAAGACAATCGCCACTACCCTGTTTTTAGGGTCGACATTATCACCATAAGCCATTCAGGGACGACGCTCCTTGCTAGATCATCCTGACACCAATTCCCACCCGACGGGTCCAGTTGCCAAATGCCCGGATGATTCCGATGCGTTCCACAGACCCGGCGGAGCTACGTTCGGTTTATTATGTTCTGACCGGACGCTTCGTCGCCCGTCCTATCGCGGTGGCGCCGAGTTCGCAAACCCTTTATCAGCGGTTAATGTGGCTTGTCCCATGATGGGGACTGTGACGCCGCCACCGGTGTCATCTTTGACGGAAAGTATTCGACCATGCGCGTGTATCGATCGGCGGTGATCGCCGGACTTTTGGCCCTGACCCCCGGATTCGCTGGTGTTTCGGCGATGCAAGCCGCGGCGCCGGCGACCGCGGCAAGCCCGTACAGCTACGCCGACATCGCCGATCTGGCGACCGCAGCGCCGATGGCGCTCCACGCGCGGATCCACAGTGCGGTAGCGCTCAAACCCGCGCAGGCGCCCGGCGTCGCGGCGGGGCAAAGCCGATTCTATGTCGAGGCCGATGTCGTCAGCCTGATTCGCGGCACCGGGCCGCTGGCATCACGCATTTCCTATCTGGTCGACCTGCCGCTGGACGCCAAGGGCAAGCCGCAGAAGCTGAAAAAGAAGGCGCCGGTCCTGCTGTTCGCCCGCCCCGTCGCGGGCGCGGCGGCGGGAAGCAACAGCACGAGCAGCGTCCGGCTGGTCGCCCCCGATGCGCAATTGCCATGGGATGCGGCGACCGAAGCGCGGCTGCGCGCGATCCTGACCGAGCTGGTCAAGCCCGGCGCGCCGCCCGCGATCACCGGCATCGCCAACGGCTTTCACGTCCCCGGCACCCTGCCCGGCGAGGGCGAGACGCAATTGTTCCTGAACACCAGCACCGGCGAACCGGTGTCGCTGACCATCCTGACCGCCGCCGACGGGTCGCGGCGCTGGGCCGCCGCGTTCGGCGAGATCGTCGACGGATCGGCGGCGGTGCCGGCACGCGGCACGCTGGCCTGGTACCGACTCGCCTGCGGCCTGCCGCGCCAGTTGCCGCTCAGCAAGCTGGCGGGAACCGCGCCCGAGGATCGCCGCAAGGCCGCGTCGGACTATGGCGTGGTGCTCGGCGCGCTCGGCGACTGCGCGCGCACCCGCAAGCCGCCGGTCGGATAAAGATTTGCTTCGGCGCCAGCAAAGCGCGCCGGGGTTGTTTCCACGGGAAAAGCCGATAGGGGCCGGAACGGAGGGCGGGCGATGGCGCGCGCCTGCCATATGGAGTTCCGCATGTCGCCCCACCCCGTCCCGACCGCCCCCCGCCCGCCGCTGCGTGTTGCGCTTGCCGGGATCGGCGTCGTCGGCGGCGGGGTCGTGCGGCTGCTCGAGACGAACCGCGACCTGATCGCACGCCGCGCGGGCCGCGCGATCGAGATCGTCGCGGTGTCGGCGCGCGACCGGCACAAGGACCGCGGCATCGACCTCGCCCGCTATCGCTGGGAAGACGATATGGACGCGCTGGTCGCGGCGGACGATGTCGATGTGGTGGTCGAGATGATCGGCGGCGCCGACGGATCGGCACTGACGCTGGCGCGCCACACGCTGGGCGCGGGCAAGGCGCTGGTCACCGCCAACAAGGCGATGATCGCACATCACGGGCTGGACCTTGCGCGGCTGGCCGAAGAACGCGACACCCCGCTGAAATATGAAGCCGCGGTGGCGGGCGGCATCCCGGTGATCAAGGCGATCCGCGAGGGCGCGTCGGCGAACGAGATCGCGCGCGTCTATGGCATCCTCAACGGCACCTGCAATTATATCCTGACGCAAATGGAGCGGAACGGCGCGAGCTTTGCCGACGCGCTCGCCGCCGCGCAGGCCGAGGGCTATGCCGAAGCCGACCCGACGTTCGACGTCGACGGGATCGACGCCGCGCACAAGCTGTCGATCCTCGCCGCGCTGTGCTTCGGCACCCGGCTCGACATCGGCGCGGTGACCGCGAACGGTATCCGCGACCTGATTGCCGCCGACATCCGCGAGGCCGACGCGCTGGGCCACCGCGTCCGCCTGATCGGCATGGCCGAACGGGACGAAAGCGGCCTCTATCAGCATGTCCAGCCGTGCCTGGTCCCCGCCGACCACCCGCTGGCCTATGTCCCCGGTGCGCTGAACGCCGTGGTCGCCGAGGGCAATTTTGTCGGCCGCCTGTTCTTCGAGGGCGCGGGCGCGGGCGCCGGGCCGACCGCGTCGGCGATCGTCGCCGACATCATCGACATCGCGCGCGACGAATATGGCCCCGCCTTTGCGATGCCAGTCGCAGCGCTCGATGCGGCGCCCGCCGCCGACGCGGGGGCGCGGGTCGGCAAACATTATGTCCGCCTGATCGTCGAGGACCGCATCGGGGTGCTCGCCGAAATCGCAACAGCAATGCGCGACGCCGGGGTCTCGATCGAAAGCTTTATCCAGCGCGGCACCGACGAAGAAGATGGCGTGGTCATCGTGCTGGTCACCCACGAAGGACCGGCGCGCGCGATCCATGCGGCACTGGCGATCCTGGCGGGGTCGGACCATGTCGTCGGCGCGCCGATGCTGATGCCGATCCTGGCGCTTTAACCCCGCTTGAAATCGCCGTCCGCTTCGTTACCCCGTCGTAAGGGGAACGGGGGCGGATATGGACATCGAAATCCGGCGCGGGCTGGCCGAGGCATGGGCGCTGGCAAGCGAACATCGCAATATGCTGGCGGTCTATGTCACCATCGGGGTGATCGTCCCCTTCCTGCTGCTGGCGAGCGAGCCGATTTTCAGCCTGCGGACGGTCATGGCGATCCTCTCCGATCCGTGGACGTACCGCGTCGGCGGATCGATCACCGGCCCGCTCTATCTGCTTGGCATTGTCGCGGTGATCGTGGCGGGCGCGATGCTGGCGGCATAGAACGGGCTCCAGGCGGAACTGCGCGAGGGATTTCTGTCCGAAGTGATGTACGGGATGGTCGCCGGGGTCGCCTATTTCATCGCCAATCTGGTGCTGGCGATCGGCTTTGGGCTGCTCGCGGCGCTGCCGCTGTTCGCGCTTGGCCCCGATGCGCTGTTCGGCACGGGGACCGCGCTCGACATCGGCCTCGCGCTCTATCGCCTGCTGGTATCGATCGGCGGCAGCTGGATCGCGGCGCGGCTGTGCCTGGCCGGGGCGATTATGGGCGGGCGCGGCAAGCTGGAGCCGGTATCGGCGTTTGTCGAATCATGGCAGCGCACGCGGACCGCGCAGTGGCGGCTGTTCGGCTTTTACCTGCTCTATGGCCTGCCGTTCGGCATCGCCGCGGCGGGGTTGATCGTCGTCCATGGCGCGGTGATCCTGAACAACGCGCCGGGCGGGCTGATCGAGACGCTGATGAGCTTTGGCTGGATCCTGCTGTTCGCGCTCTATTTCCTGGGCCAGATCCTGATCCCCGCCGGGCTCTATCGCGCCAGCGAACCGGAGGTCGCGGCGAGCGAGATCTTCGCCTGACGCCCATCACCGTAGCCCTGAGCCTGTCGAAGGGCGCTTCTCGGCGGTAGGCGCCCTTCGACAGGCTCAGGGCTACGGTCAAAACGAAATTAGGCGGCCTTCAGAGCTCGGGCTTCGGTTCGGGCGGTGGCTGGCCGGTTTCGGGGTCGGTCGCGCGCTTCGCCTGTTCGTAGAGCGCATTATATTCGGGGCCGGGCTTCATCCGGCCGCCGATCGACATCCAGTTATAGGGTAGCTTGTCCATCGTCATCATCTGCGCCTCGGCGCGCGGCAGCTTGGGCGGCGCCTCGCGCCCTTCATTGGCGATCGCGCGCAGTTCGGGGGTCAGGCGGTGGCGCTCGGTATCGGTCCCGCACACATTGATCGACCCGTCGTCGGCGGGTTTGCAGCGGCGGATCGGATCGACCAGTTCCTTCGCATTGGCCGCGGCGGTTTCGGCGTTGCGCGGCGGCGGCGGCGCGGGCGGACCCTGCATCTGCGCCCGAACCGGCGCCCCCGCCGTCACCGGGATGACGCACAACAGCGCCAGAGCGGCTCCGAATCGGGCGAAGCATCCTCGACAAGCGGAGCGACCGGCCATATGGCGCGCACCATGCCCGACCGGGGCGGCAAGGCAAGACCAAAAGACGGAGATCAGCGGACATGACGACCAGCGGCAGCAACCTCGACCGGGTGCTCGTACTCGAAATGGTGCGCGTCACCGAAGCCGCAGCGATCGCCGCCGCCAAGCTGATCGGGCGCGGCGACGAAAAGGCCGCCGACGCCGCCGCGGTCGAAGCGATGCGCACCGCGTTCAACACGCTGTATATGGATGGCACCATCGTTATCGGCGAAGGCGAGCGCGACGAAGCGCCGATGCTGTATATCGGCGAAAAGGTTGGCAATGCGCCGGGCAAAGGGCCGAAGATCGACATCGCGGTCGACCCGCTGGAAGGCACGACGATTACCGCCAAGGCCGGCCCCAACGCGCTGGCGGTGCTCGCCATTGCCGAAGAAGGCTGCCTGCTCAATGCCCCCGACGTCTATATGGACAAGCTGGCGGTCGGCCCCGGTTACTCGCCCAATGTGGTCAATTTCAACAACAGCATCCGCCAGAATGTCGAGGCGGTCGCCAAAGAAAAGGGCTGCACCCCCGCCGAGGTGATGGTGTGCGTCCTCGACCGTCCGCGCCACGAGGCGATGATTGCCGAGCTGCGCGCGCTGGGCTGCGGCGTCGCACTGATCCCCGACGGTGACGTCGCCGGGGTGATCGCGACGACCAACCCCGAAACCAATATCGACATCTATATGGGCAGCGGCGGCGCCCCCGAAGGCGTGCTGGCCGCCGCGGCACTGCGCTGCGTCGGCGGCCAGTTCAAGGGCCGCCTGCTGTTCCGCAACGACGACGAACGCAAGCGTGCCGCGAAATGGGGCGTCGAGGATCTCGACCGCGTTTACGACCTCGAAGACCTGGCGAAGGGCGACGTGATCTTTGCCGCCACCGGCGTGACCGACGGATCCCTGCTGCGCGGCGTCAAGCACCGCCGCGACGGGGTGATGACGACGGAAACGGTGGTGATGCGCGCCTCATCGGGAACGGTGCGCTGGGTGAAGGGCGAGCACCGCGCGGGGTGAGGGATTTCGGCGGATAGCTGCTATCAAGCTGTTATGAATTTCGCGCAGAGGGCGCAGAGAACGCAGTGAGTTTTACGCGTTCTCTGCGTTCTCTGCGCGAAATATTTGAGCGACAGGTAACGACCGATTGCGGACCTAAGCGATCCTCCCCCAGCGGGGGAGGGGGACCACCCGAAGGGTGGTGGAGGGGCACAGGCGGTTTACGTGGCGCCGGATAAAAAGCACTCCTTCAACGGCGACCGATCGGCGGTGCACTGTCGTAGCGGCAAGGCAAACCGATGATGCCCCTCCACCAGCTTCGCTGGTCCCCCTCCCCGTTCCGGGGAGGATCGGCTTCGTCCGCTCCCCACCCCTAAGCCGCCAAACGCGAAAATCAGAAGATTCCCGCCGCCAAACCCTCAGCCAGCGCCGCGCCCAGATCGCGGGCTTCGGCGAGGCGGTCCGCCCGGATCGTTTTTGGCGCCAGGATCGCCTCGGCAGTTTGCGCGGCGGTGTTTACGATCATCCCATCGGCGACGCGTTTCAGGCGCCAGCCGGTGGCGATGCGGTCGAGTTGGCGCTGGGCGTTTTCGCCGTCGAACCCGGCGCAGATGATCGTCGCATAGGGGCGGCCTTCGATCCCGCCGAGGCAGGGATAATAGCAGCGGTCGAACATCTCCTTCATCGCGCCCGACAGCGCGGCGAGATTTTCGGGGCCGATGAAGAGATAGCCGCCCGCCGCGATCAGCCGGGCAGGCGTGACGTCCTCGGCGCGGGCCAGATGTCCCGCTGCCCCGGCCCCTTCGGCGGCGGCGCGCGCGAGCGCTTCGCTGCCGCCGGTGCGGCTGTGCCAGACGATCAGGAGCGCGGGGGCGTCGGTCATGCAGCGATGCTTGCCAAGCGCCGACGTGCGGCGCAAGCTGGCGTCAAAATATGGGGGAGAGACGATATGCGCCGATTGACCGCCCTGCTGCTCGCCAGCGCCCTGCCCTTTGCCGCTGTCGCACAGGACGCGGCGAGCGACGCGACGCGCGCGGCGCAGGCCGCACTGGCCCAACGTCTGGCGCTCGACGACCCGCGCGACATGGCGAATGCGACGCGCGGCAAGCTGGCGGAGATTCCGGGCGCGGTCATCCTCGACAAGGATGGCAAGACGGTGTGGGACCGGCGGCCCTACGCGTTTCTGGGCGCTGCCGAGGCGCCCGATACGGTCAATCCGTCGCTGTGGCGGCAGGCGCGGCTGAACGCGGTGCACGGGCTGTTCGAGGTGGTGCCGAACCAGATCTGGCAGCTGCGCGGCTATGATATTTCGGTGATGACGATCATCCGCGGCAAATCGGGATGGATCGTCGTCGATCCCTTGCTGTCCGAAGAAGCGGCGGCGGCGGGGTGGAAGCTGTTCGCCGATACGGTCGAGGCCAAATCGGGCAAAAGGCCGATCAAGGCGGTGATCTTTTCGCACAGCCACAGCGATCATTTCGGCGGCGTCGGCGGGATCGTCACACCCGAGCAGGTGAAGCGCGAGAAGATCCGGATCATCGCGCCGCACGGCTTTTCGGAAGAAGCGACCGCCGAAAATGTGCTGGCCGGGACCGCGATGGGGCGGCGCGCGCTGTATATGTTCGGCGCCATCCTGCCGCCCGGCCCCGCGGGGCAGGTCGACACCGGGCTGGGGCCCAAGCTGTCGTCGGGCACGATCGGCTATATGGAGCCGACCGAGGTCGTCGGCGCGGAAGGCGGCACGCTGACCATCGACGGGCTGGCGTTCGATTTCCTCGACGCGGGCGGGACCGAGGCGCCGTCGGAATTTGTGTTCTACATCCCGGCGTACAAGGCGCTGCACACGACCGAGGTCGTCACCCGCACGCTGCACAATGTGCTGACCTTGCGCGGGGCGCAGGTGCGCGACGCGCTGCACTGGTCGAAGGTGATCGACGCGACCTTGCTGAAATGGGGCGGCAAGGCCGAGGTTGCGCTGGCGTCGCATCACTGGCCGACGTGGGGCGCGGGCGAAGTGTCGGCGCTGCTGACCAGCCAACGCGACATCTATCGTTATGTCCACGACCGCACCCTGTTCCTCGCCAACAAGGGCGCGACGCTGCACGAACTGGCCGATGCGACGCCCGAGGCACCGGGGCAGGCGGCGAATTTCAGCGCCCGCGGCTATTATGGCACGGTCAATCACGACATGAAGGCGGTGTATCAACGCTATTTTGGCTGGTGGGACGGCAATCCGGCGAATTTCAACCCGCTGGCCCCCGAACAGTCGGCACCCAAATATGTCGCACTGGCGGGCGGCGCCGACAAGCTGCTCGCGGCAGGGCAGGCGGCGATCAAGGCGGGCGATTATCGCTGGGCGGCCGAGCTGCTGAACAAGCTGGTGTTTGCCCAGCCCGACAATCAGGCCGCGCGCGCGGCGCTCGCGTCGGCGTATGACCAGCTGGGGTACCAGGCCGAATCGGGGGCGTGGCGGAACTATTATCTGGCCGGGGCGGCGACGCTGCGCGGCAATGCGATCAGCAATGTCACCAGCAACGGGCAAAGCCGCAGCTTTATCAGCGCGATTCCCACGAGCGTCTTTTTCGACGCGCTGGCGACGCGCTTCGATGCCGCAAAGGGCGCGGCGCTCAGCGGCACCTTCCAGTTTGTCCTGCCCGACAGCAAGGAGACGGTGGCGATCGTCGTCGGCGGCGGGGTCGAGGTGCCGCGCTATGGCGTGACCGCCGCGGCGCCGACCGCGACGGTGACACTCGACCGCAAGACGCTCGACGATGTGATGCTGGGGCAGGCGCAGTTTCCCGCGCTGATGCAATCGGGCGCGATCAAGATCGACGGCGACCGCATGGCGTTCCTTGGCTGGTTTGCGCTTCACCCGCCCGCCGACCCGCGCTTTAATGTGGTTGTGCCATAGGCCGCTAACACGGTAACGAGGGTGGATGATCGACACCCCCGCCGTCCACCCGACCGATCCGTTCGACCCCGAGGCGCTCAATGCCGCCGAAGGGCTCGATCCGGTCGATCCCGCCTATACGCAGGTGCTGCGCGTCGCGACGGCGCTCAACCTGATCCCGCTGGCGATCGGGGCGAGCGTGTTCGACTGGCTGCTGATCCGCCATATCGAGGGGCCATATGGGCTGATCACCGCGCTGGCCTGGTTGATCGCGATCGTTGTCATCCTGACCTTTCCGTCGCGGCGGGTGTCGCGTTGGGGGTACAAGATCGGCGCGGGGCAGCTGCGCGTCGCGCGCGGCTGGCTGTTCCGCACCGACACCATCGTGCCGTTCGTGCGCGTCCAGCATATCGACGTCGGGCAGGGGCCGGTCGAACGCTGGTTCGGGCTGTCGCACCTGATCGTCCACACGTCGGGGACGCATAACAGCACCGTCACCCTGCCCGGCCTGCCCGCCGATCTGGCCGCCGCGATGCGCGAGACGATCCGCCGCCATATCCAGACCGATTTCGCATGAGCGACGCCGCCGCCGCGGCGCCCGCCGCTCCCCCGATTGACGACGACGCGAACTGGCAGCGTTTGCACCCCGCGACGCTGGCGCTGGCGATCGTCAAACTGGGGCCGCGCAGTTTGAACTTTCTGCCCGCGGTCGCGGTCCTCGGGTTTACAGAAAATTGGGGATATATTGTCCCGGCGATCCTTGCCTTCCTGCTGATCTCACTGCTGGCCGCCTGGTTCCACTGGCTGCGCTTCCGCTTCCGCGTCGGCGATGACGAGGTGGTGATCGAAAGCGGGGTGCTGTCGCGTCAGCATCGCACCATCCCGTTCGACCGCATCCAGGACGTCAGCATCGAACAGGGGCTGGTGTCGCGCGCGCTGGGCATCGCGAAGGTCGGGTTCGAAACCGGCGCGGGCGGCAAGGAGAATGATGCCAGCCTCGACGCGATCGGTCTCGACGCCGCGCAGGCGCTGCGCACGACGATCCGCGCGCACCGCAGCGGCGAGGTGACGGCGCCGACCGCGACCGACACCCCCGCAGCTGCGCCGGTCGCCGCCGACCGCTTGCTGTTCGCGATGACCCCGCGCCAGTTGCTGATCGCGGGCCTCTTCAACTTTTCGCTCGCCGCGCTGGCGGTGGTTGGCGCCGCGATGCAGTTTTTCGACAATCTGCTGCCGTTCGACTTCAACGTCTTTAACCCGCGCGACTGGATCGAGGTCGCCGAGGATTACGGGCTCGACCAATGGCTGCTCGCGCATCGCTGGATCGCCGGGGTCGGCGCCGCGATCTCGCTGATCTTCATCGGTTTTGCCAGCGGCATCGCGACGATGTTTTTCGCCAATTGGGACTTTCGCCTGACCCGCGAGCCGCGGACGCTGCGCCGTACCCGCGGGCTGACGACGCGCACCGACGTCGCGATGCCGGTCAAGCGGGTGCAGGCGGCGATCCTGATCACCGGCTGGTTTCGCCAACGCTTTGGCTGGCACGAATTGCGCCTGCAAAGCTTGGCCAGCGACGGCGAGAAGGAACGCGACCATCAGGTCGTGCCCTTCGCGCGGCTCGACGCGATCGACCCGGTGCTGGCCGAGGTGACGATCGTGCGCCCCGACGCCGCCGCGCCATGGCAGCAAAGCCACGGCGTGATCGCGCTGGGCGGGCTGATCGGCGCGCTGGGGGCGACCACCGGCGGGCTGATCGCGGTCGGCTTCGGGCAAGCGCTCGGCTGGTTCGGCCCGATCATCGGCGTGTTGATCGGCGCGGTGTCGCTGTTCGGCGCACGCTTTCATCGCTGGACCGACATGGGCGAACAGGTCGCGATCCGCCGCGGCTTCTGGAAACCCAAGCTCACCCTGTTGCCGCACGCGTCGGTGCAGAGCGTCGACCTCAAGACCGACTTCGTCCTGCGTCCGCTCGGCCTCGCGACGTTGGTGTTCGGGGTACCCGGCGGCAGTTCGCTGGCCAGCCACGAAATCCCCGCGATCCCGCTCGCGACCGCGCGCGATCTACGCGCCCGCGTCCTTGCTGCACGAGCGCGCGCATGAGCGAGGCGGCGCTCGGCATCACGCGGTCGATCCTCGGCCAGCCGTGGCACTGGCGCCGCGCGAGCGCCGACATGGCGGCCGAAAATCTCGCCCCCGACGATCTGGTCACCCAGTTGCTGCTGGCGCGCGGGGTGGCGCGCGACGATCTCGACCGCCAGCGTAGCCCGACCCTGCGCGGTTTCATGCCCGACCCGTCGCTGTTCCGCGACATGGACGCCGCCGCCGCGCGGCTGGCCGATGCCGTCGAACGCTGCGAGGCGGTGACGATCTTTGGCGACTATGACGTCGACGGCGCGACGTCGGCAGCGCTGCTGGTGCGGTTGCTGCGCGGGCTGGGACTACCCGCGGGCGCGTATATCCCCGACCGTTTGATGGAGGGCTATGGCCCCTCGGGCGCGGCGCTGGTCAAGATTGGCGAGGCGGGGTCGAAGCTGGTGGTGACCGTCGATTGCGGCGCACAGGCGTTCGAGGCGATCGCCGAGGCGAAGGCGGCGGGGGTCGAGGTGATCGTCGTCGATCATCACCAATGTGCGACGACCTTGCCCGCGGCGCTTGCGCTGGTGAACCCCAACCGGCTCGACGAAGCGCCCGAGGCGGCGATCCACGGCAATCTGGCCGCGGTCGGCGTCGCCTTTCTGCTCGGTGCGGCGCTGCTCCGCACGCTCCGCGCGCGCGGATTTTTCGCCGCCCGCGACGAACCGGCGCTGATCGATCTGCTCGATCTGGTCGCGCTCGGCACCGTCGCCGATGTCGCGCGGCTGACCGGATTCAACCGCGCGCTGGTGACGCAGGGGCTGAAGGTGATGGCGCGGCGTGGCAACACCGGCCTTGCCGCGCTGATGGACGCAGCGCGGCTGACCAAGCCGCCGAGCGCGAGCGACATGGGCTTTGCGCTGGGGCCGCGGATCAATGCAGGCGGACGCGTCGGCAAATCCGACCTGGGCGTCCGGCTGCTCACGACATCGGACCCGCAGGAAGCCGCCGAGATTTCGCTGGAGCTGAACCGGCTCAACGAAGAACGGCGCGCGATCGAGGCGGGGGTGCTCGACGAAGCGCTGGCCGCCAGCACCGCATGCGCCAACGCGCCGGTGGCGATCGTCGCCGGGCAAGGCTGGCACCCCGGGGTGATCGGCATCGTCGCCGGGCGGCTGAAGGAGCGGCTGCACCGCCCCGCAATCGTCATCGCCGTCGACGAGCACGGCATCGGCAAGGGGTCGGGACGCTCGATCAGCGGCGTCGATCTCGGCGCCGCGATCCTCGCCGCAAAGGAGAGCGGGCTGCTCGTTGCGGGCGGCGGCCATGCGATGGCGGCGGGGCTGACCGTCGCCGCCGACAAGGTCGACGCGCTCGGCGCCTTCCTCAACGACCGCCTCGCTGCCGATGTCGAACGCGCCAGCGGCGACAAGTCGCTGCTGATCGACGCCGTGCTGGCGCCGCGGGGCATTTCACCCTTGTGGTGCGAAGCGATCGAAAGCGCCGGTCCCTATGGCGCCGGCTGGCCCGCGCCGCGCGTCGCGACGGGGCCGGTGCGAATCGTCGAGTCGAGCATCGTCGGCACCGATCATGTGCGCCTGATCGTGGCGGGCGACGACGGCGGACGGTTCAAGGCGGTGGCGTTCCGCAGCGCCGAAACCGAACTTGGCCAGACGCTGCTCCACGCCCGCGGCGGGCGTAAATTATGGCTGGCTGGCCGCGCGAAACGCGACGATTGGGGCAGCCGCCCGGCCGCCGAGCTGCACCTTGAGGACGCCGCCTGGGCCGACTGACCACGGCCCGCGCAATATTTTTACACGCGGGGCTTACCGGCGCGCTTGACCGCATGCAGATGCGCGTCTAATGCGCCGCTTCACCGAATGACGGCCCCTTCGTCTAGCGGTCTAGGACGTCGCCCTTTCACGGCGAAAACACGGGTTCGAGTCCCGTAGGGGTCACCAAATTGCCGGAAAGGCGCAGAAGTCTCGGTTTTCTGTTCGTTAGTGACTCGGTGGGTACACCAAATGAGTACACAAAGGACGAACAATCATGAATCCGAAGGGACTCTGGCGCGATCCTCGCAGCGGCATTTTTTACCTCCGCCGCCGCATTCCGCTGCCGTTGCAAAGCGCATTCGCTTGCGGCCAACTCTACAAGGTGAGCCTCGGCACCGCCGATCCCCGTGATGCAGAACGCAAGCTGGCGATAGCCAATGGTGAATTTGAGCAGAAGTGCGATCAGTTTCGCGCCACGCTCGCAAACGGTGTCGCAGGATCCTTCACCTCCGACGAGGCACGCGTCCTGGTCGACCGCCTCCTCACCGCCCGATCGGCTAACGGGTTTGCGAGCGGCGGTATGGATGTCGCTTTCTTTCTCAAGGATCTCGACGACGCCGTCGCGGATCAAGCGGGAGACCATCGATCCACCGCACAAGACATGAGCCCCGCCGAATGGATCGCCTATCGCAAAAAGTTGGCGGGAAGCGATCTCGACGATGAATTTTCTCCCGAAACACTCGCGCGAATCGAGGCTCACCATGCTTCGGTCCATCGAGACCCTGGCGAGCTGTGGTTCAGTTTTCAGAAACGGGTACCGCGCCGCCGCTGGCGTCCCTTGCTCAGCTTCGCCGTCGCGAAAATAAAACGTGAACTAAAACTACCCGAGGAGGCCAATCGCGGAATCGACGAACCGCTTGCCGATGCACTGGCTGATGCGCTGGGTTCGGCGCAAGTCCGCGAACAAGTTGCCGTGCTCCCCTCGGCCCGGCGCCGCGCAAATTCGAGCCGCCTCCAACCGGACATGAAGCTCGACGCCCTCGAGGCGAAATGGATCGCGGCGCGCAAGCCGACGCCCAAGGCGCAGGCCGCGACGAAAACGGCCGTGCGCTATTTCAAGAGCTATATCGGCGATGTCGGCATCGGCGAAATCACGCCCAACGATCTGTTCGAATTTCGCGACGCGATTGCGGTGCTACCAAAAAGCATGCCGCGAGTGCATCGCATGATGGAGTTTGTCGACATTCATGCGCTCTATGCGGACAGGTCGGGCGTAGACCGCATATCTCCGCAATCGATCAAAAAATATCTCGGTGCGGTCCAAGCTCTCCTCGGGTTCGCTTTCCAGGAGCGCTTCATCCCGGCGAACACCGGCGCCGGTATCAAAGTCGAAGGATACACAAAAAAGAGCACGCGACGCCCATTTACCAAGGACGAACTCGCTCAACTGTTTGCGGCCAAGCTATTCACCGCGCCTTGGTCTCACCGTCTGAGCAAGTCAAAGGTCTCCGATTCGACGCTGCGCTGGTTGTTCCTGCTCGGGCTTTGCACGGGCGCTCGAATTGAGGAACTTGGTCAGATATTGCTCGCGGACATCAAGTCCGAACAAGGGATCCCTTATATCGACGTCACGGACTACGTCATGGACGAGATTGACGAGCGCAAACGGGTGAAGACCGACGGTTCTATTCGCGTGATACCGCTCCATCCCAAACTGATAGCGCTCGGATTTCTCGACTACGTCCAACGAATGCGGTCAAGCGGAGCAGTCCGGCTTTTTCCTGACCTCGAGTCCGATTCCCTGGGCGTAAAGACCAAGGAAGCGAGCCGCCGCGCCAACCGCCTGATAGACAATGCCGTCGGCGATGACCCCCGCCTCGTGTTTTATAGTTTCCGACACAGCTTCAAGGATCTCTGCCGCGACGCCAACATTCCTAAGGACGTGCACGACCAGCTTATGGGGCATTCGCCCGCAGATGTTGGCGGAGGCTACGGTTTGGGACGGGCGATCGGCAATCTTGCAGCCCACTTAAAGCGGATTGGGTTCAGTTTCGTCGATTGGGATGCGATTAAAGTGGCTGCCGAACGCCCTGAAGCATTACCCGACGCCCAAACAGGCACTCGATCGTCGGCAAGAATGTCGGTCCGTCCCGGTCGGCGGGCTGTTCGATGACCGTCGCGGCAGATCGGCTGCTGGCGAGCAACCCATTGATATCGGCCCATGCGGTTAGATTTTTGAAGATGGCCGGTACCAGTAGATCCAATTTTCTCGCTGGCATTCGGTCGCGGCGAGACTCTGAGGTGCTGAGCTTGGGATACAGCTCGTCCCCCAAGCGTACGTTGGTAAGCCGACAATCCGAAATTCATCACGGGGTCGGTAGCTTTGACACTTACGGAAAGAACACGTTTTTCCTAGGTTATTTATCGCCAGGATACCATTATTCTGAATTCTTAGAGCACTATCATAGTCCCCAGAACGCTGTATCGAACAGACCTCTTGCACGTTTGTTTTTAAGCAATCACCAATTCCCAACAACCGTATTAACGGCGCTACGCGGTCGAAGGCTCGCGGAACTCATAGATTTCACCGAGGACCGTATATTTTTTGGTTCCAAGCACACCACCATTGTGTCCGCAGAAATGCACCCTGACGACGACGAGACCCTGGAATTGGAGCTTGCGGTGGCATGGTATCCTCTGTCGCGAGCGCTGTCGCACCTATAGAGAACGGAGACCGCGCTTTCCGTCGAAGCGAGCCTGTCGCAGCGCGACATCGAACATGCCTACCGCGGAGGCCATCTCGGCGACGATGGTTGATCTATTGACCGCCGGCATTGCGCCACGCCGTTAGGAAATGATGTGCGAGCATGCGCTGCAGTTTCGCGGATCATTAAATTCGCTGGGAGCGCAGGCTATCGCTGAACCTGCAAGTGGCGGACCGTCAGGTCCCATCCGCAAAATGGCGAAAGCTGACGTACCCCAACCTATGGACCGGAGACTGGGATTGACGGCGCTATTAAGTGTTACTGATCAGCTCTTAGGTTTTAGCAAAACTGCCGCGCGAAGGCCGCTGCGGCGCCGAACAGGCCCGGTTGCGGATGGGTGATCAGCTTCACGGGAAGCGCCGACATCAGATTTTCGAACCGGCCTTTGGCGACGAAGCGTTCGGGAAAGCCCGAGCGGACGAGGCTGTCGCGGATGCGTAGCCCTAGCCCGCCCGCGATGACCACCCCGCTCGCGCCTTGCGCCAGCGCCAGATCGCCCGCGACGCTGCCGAGCGACAGGCAGAAGCGGTCGGCCGCGGCGGCGGCGAGGCTGTCCTCACCACTCATTGCCATCGTCCAGATCGTCCGGTCGTCGAGCGACGCAACCGGGCGCCCTTCGAGTGCCGCCAGCGTTTCATAGATGTCGACGATGCCGGGACCGGAAACGATGCGTTCGATTGACACGCGGCGATGGCGCTCGCGCAGCCGCGCAAGTATTGCGTCCTCAATACTATCGAGCGGTGCAAAATCGATATGGCCACCTTCGGTCGCTTGCACCCGATAATCACTGCCGTCGCGCCAGATATGCGCCACTCCCAGCCCGGTACCGGGACCAATGATGCTGATCGTGCCCGTTGCCGGCAGCGGTTCGTCGGGACCGCTCAGCCGCTCGAAATAGCCCTCGTCGGCCTGCGCGACCGCATGGCCCACCGCCTCAAAATCATTGACCAGCACATGCCGGTCGACGTGCAGCTTTTCGCCGATCAACGCCGGGCGGATGAGCCAGGGGTTGTTGGTAAAGCGGATCACCTCGCCGCGCACCGGTCCCGCGACCGCGATCGCGACGCTGCGCGGCACGCCGCCATCGCGGCGCGCGAACGCTTCCCACGCCGACTGGAAGCTGGCGTGATGGGCGGTGTGCAGCGTCGTTGCCTCGCCCAGCGACACGACACGGCCGCCCGCGACTTCGGCGATCGCAAAGCGCGCATGGGTGCCGCCGATATCGACTGCGACTACGGTCTCGGTCATAGTGCTCCTCTTCGGTGTCGGGTCAGTCCCCGACGCCAAACTCAATTGCAAGACGCCGCGTTATACAGCCGGGCGCCGGGCATAATAGCCGAAGCATGCGATCACTGCATAGCAAAGGGCGGGCAGCAACAACGCCAGCGCCAGACTGCCGGTCAGGTCGGCGAGCGCGCCGGTCGCGAGCGGGACGACGGCGCCGCCGAAGATCGCGATGTTGATGATGCCCGACCCGTCCGCCGCGCGCGGTCCAAGCTTTTCGGACGCGAGGCTGAAGATCGTCGGGAACATGATCGCGTTGGTCAGGCCGATCGCGAGCAGCGAATAGGCCGCGACGGTCCCGCTGCTGCTGGCGGAGACGAGGATCAGCGTGATGGCGCCAACCGCCACCGCCGCGAGCAATTTGCCGGGGCTGACGCCGAGATACATGATCCACGAGCCGATGAAGCGCCCGAGCATCGCGCCGCCCCAATAGAGCGCGATCATCCAGCCGATAGCGGACTCGGGCTGGCCGAGCACGCGTTCGAGCGCGAGATAGTTGATAACCAGCGAGCCGATCGACACCTCGGCACCGACATAGAGGAAGATGCACAGCGCCCCGAAGCTGAAGCGTGGACGCTTGAGAAGATCGAGGCCCGCAAAGCCACTGCTGGCCTCATGCTTCTCGTCCTTGAGCCGCCCCCGGAACATCCACACCGCCACCGCAACGACCGCGAGCGCCGCCGCGATCCCGAGGTAGCCGTGAACAATCGCCTCGCTCTCGGCGACGCGATAGGCATCCAGCGCTGCCCCCGACAGATCCTCCGCCGACACATCCTTGAGCGAGCCGAGGATCAGTCCCGCCCCGACGAGCGGGAAGATGGTGGTGCCGAGCGAGTTGAACGCCTGCGCAAAGGTCAGGCGGCTATGCGCGGTCTGGGGCTTGCCCAGCAGCGAGATCAGCGGGTTGGCGACGACCTGCACGATCACCACCCCGCTGGCGAGGACGAACAGCGCAAAGAGAAACAGCCCATAGGTCGCGGTCTGCGATGCCGGGATGAAGAGCAGGCAGCCGACCATCATCGTCACCAGTCCCGCCACCGCGCCGCGCATATAGCCGATCCTTTTGACCAGCTTGGCGCCCGGGATGCCGATCAGCAGATAGGCGGTGAAGAAGCAGAACTGCACCAACATCGCCTGCGTATAGTTGAGCGTGAACAGCTCTTTGAGTTTGGGGATCAGCACATCGTTCAGCGACGTGATGCCACCGAAGATGAAAAACAGGCCCATCACGAACAGGCGCAGCTCGGGGGCATCGACATGGCCGCCCGGCTCGGTTCCTCGGCCCGCATCCATCGCGCTATCCTGCGGCACAATCGCCATATCTATATCTCCCCAAAACGGCCTGGGCATGCTGCCCGATAATCTCGGCAATTCGCGAGCGCCTGCCCGTCAGTCCGTGCGGCGCTCAGCCTCCCATATCTTCCCGAAGTTCGACGACGCCCGATCGAAGAGATTATGGCCATCGTGCATATAGACGACCGGATAGCGACGGACGCCCTTGTCGTAGCCGGGCGGCAGCCAGATCGTCAGGCGTTGCTCGGGCAATCCGGCAGCGAAGACATGATCATATTGGAGAAGACGGCCGCGATCGGCGGCTTCGGCAGGCAGGGCGAGCAGCGCCCACAGCGCCATCAGCGCCGCCACCAGGTGCCGCCGGATCGTCATCGTCCGGGATGCAGGCGCATGGCCGCTCCCCCGCCCGGAGCGAGCCACAGGCGGTACGTGTCGCCCTTTTTCACCCGGATATTGTCATAGGCGATGCGGTGCCGGGCGTCGGTGAGATAGGTTGCGCCTTCGCCATCCTTGTAGATGGTTGCCGTATAGGTCTTGCCGGGATCGAGGAAGTCGAACCGCAGCGACAGCGTCCGCTCGGTCGCATCGTTGACGCCGCCGACATACCAGTCGGCGCTTGCGCGGTCCTTGCGGGCAAAGATCGCATAGTCGCCGACTTCTCCGGCAATCAATTTGCTCTCGGACCAATCGGCAGGGACTTTGGAAATGAAGTCGAGTTCGCGCGGATGCGCCTCGAGGTTTTCGATGAAGTCCGCGGCCATCTGGATGGGAGAATATATCGCAAGGTAGAGCCCAAGCTGCTTCGCAAGCGTCGAGGCCAGCGGCGCCTTGTTTGCGCCCTCGAGGCTGAGCACGCCGGGGGTGAAATCCATCGGTCCGGATAGCATGCGCGTGTACACCAGCGTCGGCTCGTGATCGGGGCCGTTGGCGAAGGCGCCCCAGGCGTTATATTCCATGCCTCGCGCACCTTCGCGCGCGACCCAGTTCGGGTACGTGCGGCGAAGGCCGGTGTCCTTCACGGGTTCGTGAGGGTTGACCGCGATCTTGTACCGGGCCGCCGTCTCGACGACCTTGAGATGATGTTCGACCTGCCGCTGGCCGTCGTGCCACTCCATGCGGGTTTCGCCAGGCGCATCGCCGGGTGCGATGATCCCGCCCGCGTCGGCAACATAACCGGTCTTGACGGCTTTGACGCCAAGCCTTCCATACAGCCTCATCGCATCTTCGAGCTGCGCCTCATAAACGGCTATGTTTCCGCCCGTCTCGTGATGACCGATCAGCGTCACGCCCTTGCGCTTCGCATAATCGGTCACCGCCGCGAGGTCGAAATCCGCGGTCGGCTGGGTAAAGCTGAATTTGTCGCCATGGCCGAACCAGTTTCCGTCCCAGCCCTTGTTCCAGCCTTCCACCAGAACCCCGCCGAACCCGTGTTTCGCGGCAAAATCGATATAGTCCTTGGTTCTCTGGGTCGTCGCACCATGCTTCGGCCCCTCGGCCCAGCTCCAGTCCCCACGGATCATGCCCCACCAGATTCCGACATATTTCATCGGCTTCACCCAACTGACGTCCCCGAGCTTGTTCGGCTCGTTCAGGTTGAGTTCGAGGTCGTTTTCGACGAGACCCGCCGCCGAATCCGCGATCCTGATCGTCCGCCATGGCGTCGCGAAGGGCAGATCGCGCGTGACGCGCGGTCCGCGCGACGACGGCGACAGGGTGGCGCGAAACTTCTGCCCTTCAGCGCGCTTGAGCCACATGCCCGCATAGTCGACCAGCGCGGCCTCGTGAAAGGCGAGATGCGTCCCGTCGTCGAGGCGCATGGTCAACGGCGTGTGCGCCGTGGCGACGGCGTCGATCGGCGTTTTCTGGTAGACCTGCTCATAGCGGTTCCATTCGCCGCCGGTAATCCACCAGGCCGTCCCTTGGGGTACGATGTCGAACTCGGTGAATTCGTCGGCGATATGCGCTGTCTTGAAGCCGGGTTGTTCGGGCAACTCGTAGCGGAAGCCGATGCCGTCGTCGAAAAGCCGGAAGCGAAGGTTCATCGCGTGGCCGCCCCAGCTCTCGTCTTGCCGGAACCGGACCAGCAGTTCGTTGTGCACATCGCGGATGAAGCGGCGTTCGCCCCACGGTTGCTCCCAACGCGTATCGGAACGCTTGCGCTCGCTGTCGACGATCGAGAAGCCGCGTTGCAATCCGATGCCGTCCGTCAGGATGAACCCGAGTTTCGAGGGCGCGATGAGCAGCTTGCCCCGCCGCGACAGCGACCATGTCGGTCGCTGGTCGCCGTCGGTGGACACCGTCAGAACGATGCTGCCGTCGGGCGAGGTGGCGGTTTGCGTCGCCGGCGCCGGCTGGGCGAGGAGGGGAACCGGGGCGAACGAAACAAAGGCGGCCAGAGCCAGACGGCGCATCACATATCTCCTTGGACGTTCAGCCAGAGCGCGCCGCAGGGCGGCAGACAATCGATGGTGGCTCCGTTGAGCGCCACGACCGGCGTGCCGACACCCGCGTGCCCGGAAATGTCGATTGTTCCATTTCCAAGATTGAAGAGGCAGCGAAGGTGATCGTCCCTGGCAATTCGGTCAAAGGCGAGCAGATCGCCCTCGGTTATCCAGTTCCGGTTATCGCCCGCGCGGAGGGCCGGGTACCCGGCGCGCAGCGCCACAAGTCGACGCGTCAGATGCAGCAGCGAGGCCGGATCATCCTCTTGCCGGTCGACCGCGAGCGCCGCATGTGCCGCGCCCAGCGGCAACCAAGGCTCAGCGCTGGAAAAGCCCGCATGGGCCGTGCCGCCCTCCCACGGGAGCGGCGTGCGCGCGCCGTCGCGCGACAAGGTAAGCGGCCAATTCTTGAGAGCCTCGGGATCCTTGATCAGTTCGAAAGGTATGTCGACCTGGTCCAGTCCCAATTCCTCGCCGTTGTAAATGATGATGTTGCCGCGCAGCGCACAAAGCAGCGCCATCTTCATTCGTGCATAGGCCGCGCGGTCGGCGCCGGGCGGAGTCCAGCGGGAGAGAGCTCGCGGCGCATCGTGATTTTCGAAGGCCCAGCTTGGCCAGCCGGTCCCGGGCGCATCGGGCCATTGCTCCGCCGCCTCGCGAACGAGCTTCGGGGTCAGCTGGTCCGCATAGAGGAAATCGAAGCCATAGGCGCTGTTGAGCCGGTGCCCGCCGGCGGTAAACTGCCGCATCTCGCGCACCGCGTCGTCGCCGCCGACCTCCGCAACAGTGAACCTGTCGGCATAGCGATCGGTAAGCGCCCGAATCCGTTCGAGAAACAACGGGATGTCGGGGTGCGACTGGTTGTAGATTTTTTGCTGGAAATCGAAGGGCCGCGTCCGGACCTTGTTCGAGGGCGCCGCCGGCGGATTGTCGCGAAGTTCGGGATCGTGCATCGCGAAATTGATCGCGTCGATACGAAAGCCGTCGACCCCCCGGTCGAGCCAGAATTGCACGACGTCGAGCAGGGCCTGTTGCACGTCGGGGTTATGCCCGTTGAGCTGCGGCTGCGAGCCTAGGAAATTATGGAGATAATATTGGCCGCGGCGCGCGTCCCACGTCCAGGCGGGGCCCCCGAACACCGACTGCCAATTGGTCGGCGGCGTACCGTCGGGCCGCGCGTCCGCCCAAACATACCAGTCGGCCTTCGAATTCTCGCGGCTCGTGCGGCTTTCGGCGAACCAGGCATGGCGATCCGACGTGTGGGCAAAAACCAGGTCGGTGGTTACCTTCAGACCAAGCGCGTGCGCGCGGGCGATGAGTGCATCGAAATCGTCGAGAGTCCCGAAAATCGGATCGACGCCGCGATAGTCGGAAATATCATATCCGAAGTCGTCCATCGGCGAAGGGTAGAAGGGAGAAAGCCAGATCGCATCGACACCGAGGGACGCGATATAGTCGAGCCGGGCAGTAATGCCGGCAAGGTCCCCAACCCCGTCGCCGTTCGAATCGGCGAAGCTACGCGGATAGACCTGATATATGACGGCACCCTTCCACCAAGGCGGAGAGGCTTCGGTACAGCTATGCGGGTCTTTTGCGAGGGGCTGGTTTATCGTCACTGTTGTTTTCGCTTATTCGCCGGCCTGGCAGATCAAGGTGCCGAAGGCCGGGACGGTGATGGCAAGGGTGCCGGGCGCGGCGGAGGCTGCCGGACAATTGCCTGAAAGCGCCTCGAAGGCCCGGCTTTTCATATCGACCGCGATGTTAGCGGACAATTGCGTTGTAGACGTATTGAAGGCGAGCACGACCTCGCGGCCGGTGTCGGGATCGAAGCGCGACACGGCTAACAGACCGCCCTTGTCCGAGAAGGCCCGCACCGTCGTGGATCCGCGCATGAGCGCCGGTGTGTGCCGGCGAATAGCACTGAGCGTCGCGATATGGCGATACAGCGGATGGCTGGCGTCGAAGTTCGCGGTCGCGGTCGTGGCGTTGCTGCCGACGAGATCATTATCGTTGTAGACGGCGACTTTCGAGGCGAACATGTCTTCGCGCGCGAGCTGGTCGTTGCCGTCCGACAGGAAGCCCTGCTCGTCGCCATAGTAGATGGTGGGGATGCCACGCAGGGTGAGTAGCATGCTGTGCGCGAGCTTGACGCGGGCCAGAAGCTCTGCCTCGTCCGCTTCGGGGTTCGCCTGTTTCACGAAGGTCGCGACACGGCCCATGTCATGATTGCCGAGGAAGGTCGGCAATGTCAGCGCGGCGCGCGCGCCGCCCTTGTAGAGGATGTCGCCGTCGAACAGGCGGGCAAATTGGTCGGTCCCCTTCGTTCCGCTCGCCGCGTCGATCGCGGCCCGGGCGAAGGCGAAATCGAGCACCGCGGGAAGTCCGGCGGAATGCGTATAGGCCGCCAGCGCACCGGGATCGAGCGCGTCGATGTAAATTTCCCCGAAGATATGGAAATTGGGAATTCCGCGGGCCCGCGCACGCGCCTGCATCGCGGGGACGAAGGCTTGCCAGAATTCCGGGTTCACATGCTTGGCGGTATCGATGCGAAAGCCGTCGATGCCGAACTCGTCGATCCACCGTCCGTATATTTCGATAAAGCCCTTAATGACTTCGGGATTCTCGGTCGCCAGATCGTCGAGTCCTGCAAAATCACCGTAGAGGGCGGACTCGCCGACCCAGTCGCTGTTGCCACGATTATGATAATAGACCGGATCGTTGAGCCACGCGGGGGCCTTGCTGTGTTCCTCGCCCTTCGGGACGAACGGCTGATAGGCGAAAGAGGGGTCCACGAGCTTCGACCAGTTATCGGGGCTCGGATCGCGGTCACCTGCGAAACCGGGATTAATCGCCGGTCCGTCGACCCCTCCACGCCGCGCAAAGGGATAGTCGGCGAGGCTGCGGTAACGATAGCTCGACGCATCGCCATCGCGATACTGGATAACATCGGCCGTGTGGTTGGTGATAATGTCCATATAGACCTTCATCCCGCGCGCATGAGCGGCGTCGACGAAGGCTTTGAACTCGGCATTGGAGCCGAAATGCGGGTCTACGCTCGTGAAATCGGTGACCCAATAGCCATGATAACCAGCGCTTTCATCGCCTTTCGGTCCCTGCACCGGCTTGTTGCGGAAAATCGGCGCGAACCAGATCGCGGTGGCGCCGAGACCCTCGATATAATCGAGCCGTCGCGTAAGCCCGGCAAGATCACCGCCATGATAAAATCCCTTCGCGGTCGGATCATAACCGGTCGCAAGACGATCGCCTTTCAGCCCGCCGCGATCGTTCGACCGGTCGCCATTTTCGAAACGGTCGGGCAGCACGAAATAGATGATGTCGTCGGAGACGGGACGCGAGCGCGCATCTTCCGCAGCCGCCGGTGCGGGAAGCGAAGCGACAAGCATCGCGAGCGGAACGAACCAACGGATCATGCAGCAACTCCTGCGGGACGCGCCGCGGCAAGGAAGGCGTCGTAATTTTCCATCTGCGCGACTTCGCGCTCGATCGTCAGCGAGATGCCGGCTATAAATTGCGCTAGCTCGGCCGGTTCGAGACTGTCGGCAAGCGGATGCCAGCGCAGGGGCTCGACCGCTTGTCCGACCAGCACCTGCAGCCATCCCGATTCGGTGAAAAGCTCTTCATGTTCGCGGAAGATCAGGCCTTGCGCGCGGAAGAGGTCGATTTTGGCTGCAAGGGTGTCGGGAACGTCCATTTCCGCCCGGTCCCGCCAATAGGGCGTGTCCCGCCGCTCGGTCGCCTTGAAATGAAGAATGATGAAATCGCGGATACGCTCCCATTCGAAGTCGCTCTGCCGATTGAATTCCGCGGCGACCGCAGGGTCGGCGGCGCCTGACGGGAGCATTTTGACGAGCCGCGAAATTCCAGCCTGAACAAGGTGGATGCTCGTCGATTCCAGCGGTTCCATGAAACCGCTCGCAAGGCCGAGCGCCACGACATTGCGGTTCCACATCCGCCGTCGCTTGCCGCTGACGAAACGCAGCTGGTTGGGCTCCGCCTGCGCCGCGCCGTCGAGATTGGAGAGCAGCGTATCCAGGGCAGCATCGTCGCCGATATGCGCCGAGCAATAGACATAGCCGTTGCCGATGCGGTGCTGGAGCGGAATGCGCCATTGCCAGCCGGCATCGCGTGCCGTGGCGCCGGTCCACGGAAGCTGCGGCACCGTACCGTGGGCGCAGGGCACCGCCACAGCGCGATCGTTAAGCAGCCAGCGCGACCAATCTTCGTACCCGCTCGCCAGCGCGCCCTCGATCAGCAATCCGCGAAAGCCAGAGCAGTCGATAAAGAAATCGCCGTCGAACCGCCGTCCGTCGTCCAGCGTCACGCCGGCGACGTCGCCGCGCTGCGGATCAAGGCGCACCTCGCCGATCCTGCCTTCGATGCGCTCGACGCCGCCCGCCTCGGCGCGGCGCCTGAGGAAGGCCGCGTACAGCGCTGCATCGAAGTGGTAGGCATAGGGCATTTCGAGGAGGTAGCGCGATGTGCGGGGCGCGCCCCGCTGCATCCGGCGCCGCCCGCGCCCCCCCCGCGGGAGGCGAA
>JAFAGN010000071.1 GCA_023422695.1 Pseudomonadota bacterium | reverse complement strand
CTTCCCGGCTGGGCGCCCTTCGACAGGCTCAGGGCTACGGTAACCTAGAATTCAGCGCGACCGCGCGGGCTCTAGCGGCGCCAGAACGGCCGTTTTTCCACCACCACCGTTTCGCTAGCGACCTCAGCTCGTCCTTCGGCGCGGGCGGCGCGCAGTTCGGCCTCGCTAGCCCGCAGTTGTGCGTCGCGCGCCGCCAGCTCGTCGCGACGGCGCTGGCGCAGCGCGTCGTAGCTCCAGCGCGTGTGGCCATAACCGAACAAAGCAAGCAAACCGCCCGCGATCGCCAGATTCTTCATCGCCGCCATCGCCTGCACCGGATCGGTAAATTCGCGGTGGAAAAACAGGATCGTTGCCAGAACAAAGCCCGCGAGCAGGATCGACCACAGCCGCACCGCGATGCCGAGCGCGATACAGACGCCCGCGACCAGTTCGAACAATCCGGTCGGGATGGCCAACCCACCTGGAAGACCCGCGGCGGTGATCATCGCATTGGTGTCGTTGACGTGGATCAGCTTGTTGATCCCCGACACGATGAAAATCAGCGAGATGAAAAGGCGCCCGATAAAGACAGCGATCATGGACATGCGTCGATCCTCCAGATGATGCCCCAACCGCTGGTGCAGAAAGGACGCGCCGCAGCGCCGGAGGTTCCGCGTCAGAGCTTGGGCAGGGTAACGCCCTTTTGCCCCATATATTTGCCCGCGCGGTCGGCGTAGCTCGTCTCGCACGGCTCATTGCCCTGAAGAAACAGGAATTGGCACGCGCCTTCATTGGCGTAAATCTTGGCGGGCAGGGGAGTGGTGTTGGAAAATTCCAGCGTCACATGGCCTTCCCAGCCGGGTTCGAGCGGGGTGACGTTCACGATGATGCCGCAGCGCGCATAGGTCGATTTGCCGAGGCAGATGACCAGCACATCGCGCGGGATGCGGAAATATTCGACCGTGCGGGCCAGCGCAAAGCTGTTCGGCGGGATGATGCAAACGTCGGTTTCGCGATCGACGAAATTCTTCGGATCGAAATCTTTCGGATCGACGATCGTCGAATCGACATTGGTGAAAATCTTGAACTCGGGCGCGACGCGCGCGTCATAGCCATAGGATGACAGGCCATAGCTGATGCACCCGTCGCGGCGCTGCGCCTCGACAAACGGTTCGATCATGCCCTGCGTCCGGGCGGCTTCGCGAATCCAGCGGTCTGAAAGAATGGCCATGCCGCTGTTTGTCGAGGGTGGCGCGATTGCGCAAGCGGTCAGTCGCCGATCAACCCCAGATCCTTCGGCCCGAAGGCCGCGGGCAGCAGTTCGCTCAGCTTGTACGTTCGGACCGCATTCCCGTCACCCGATGCACAATGCACCAGAATGTCGGTCTGCGACCGTTCGGCGGCTTCGTTCAAGATCTGGCGGCACCGCCCGCACGGATTGACCGGATCGCTGCCGAGCAGCGCGTCGCCGTCGGGACGCCCGCCGATAATCGCGACTTCGGCCAGTTCGCCGATCCAGCCCTCATTGGCGATTTTGGCCACCGCCGCGGTTTCGGCGCACAGCGTCAGGCCGTAGCTGGCGTTTTCGACATTCGCGCCGGTGACGACGTCGCCGTTCTTGAGCAGCAGCGCCGCGCCGACATGAAAGCCCGAATAGGGCGCATAGGCACGGCTGGCGGCGTCGCGGGCGGCGGCGATCAGCTCGTCGCGGGCGTCGGTCATGGTTGTTCTCCTGCGGGGCGGACGACGTTCCAGCCGACGGTGCCATCGGCGCCCGACAGGCGGACATAATCATTTGCTTGCCACATCGCCCAGGGGTGCGCGGCATAATCGGGTTCAAAGAAATCGCGGCGCAGCCAGATGGTCCGCGCGATGCCGCGCGTCACTTGATAATCGCTTTCGAACGCCGGGCCGGGTGCGATCAGGCTGCGCTTGCCGGTGTGGGCCTCGATCTGTGCCAGAAAGGTTGCGAGCTCGGACAAAAGTAACGCGCGCGTCGGCCGGTCGGGGCAGCGATCGTCATAATCGAGCCACACGACGGCCGGCAGCGCATCGGCGCGGCGCGGGACATGGCGAATGAAGTTGGCGGCCTGATCGGTGGCGAGCTGGCACAGGCTGTAGCGGTGGACTGCGCCGGCTTGCACGCCGGCCTCGCGCGCCGCGGCCATGTTGCGGGCGAATTGGGCATCGATGCCGCGCGTGCCGTCGGTTCCCATCACATAGGCAAAGTCGGCGCCCGCCGCCTTGATCGATCCCCATTGCACATCGCCGTTCGATGCGCCGATCGTCACCCCTTGGGTCGGATAGATCGTCCGATCGGGGGTCCAGCGCGCCGCCCACCATAAAGCCAGCCCGGCGGCGAGCAGCAGGAGGACGATGATGCCGCCGATGCGCCGCAACACGCGTGCCAAGGCGGCGCGCCAGCCGCCGGGCGACTGGGCAGGGTGTTTGCCCTTCAATGCCCCCGTCGCCACGCTTCAGCCCTTGATGTGCAGCACGCAGATCAGCGTGAATAGCCGCCGCGCGGTATCGAAATCGACCGCGATCTTGCCATCCAGCCGGTCCATCAGCATCTCGGCGGCTTCGTTATGCAGGCCGCGGCGCGCCATATCGACGGTTTCAATCTGCTGCGCGGTCGCGGTCTTGATCGCCTGATAATAGCTGTCGCAGATCGCAAAATAGTCGCGGATCGGGCGGCGGAAACGCCCAAGCCCAAGGATGATCGCCTCGAGCGGCGAGCCGTCTTCGCGGCTGATCTCGAAAATCAGCCGTCCTTCCTCGACCCGCAGCATCAGGCGGTAAGGGCCGGCATAGCCGTCGGGGTGGCCGCGCTGGGGGACGAACTTATTGTCCTCGATCAGGTCGAAGATCGCGACGCGGCGTTCCTGTTCGACATCGGGATTGCGCCACACGATCGAACCCTCGTCGAGTTCGACCGAAATGATCCGCTGTTTGGAAGGGTCTGCGTCGGCCATGCTGCCTGTGCTTCTACTTGGCGCGGAGCGAAGGGCAAGCCGACTTATTCACAGCATTCCACAGTTATGATAGGCCGATCGACATCGCCGGTTGCGCGGTATCGGGCACCGGCCCATGAAGGCGCCTATGCCAGAGCTAGCCATTTTTCCGACCCCGGTTGCTTCCGGGGAATCCCCCCAATTGCCCCGCAATATCGAGGCCGAGGCCGCGTTTCTCGGCGCAATCCTGATCGACAACCGAGTCGTCGAGGATCTGCCCGTCGCACTGACCCCCGATCATTTTTTCGAGCCGCTGCACGGACGTATCTTCCAGCAGACGATGGCGCTGATCGAACGCAACAGCATCGCGACCCCGGTGACGCTGAAGCCCTATTTCGAGGCCGATGAGGCGATGAAAGCGGTCGGCGGTCCCGGCTATCTGGCGCAGCTGACCGGGAGCGGTGCCGGGTTGATCGGCGCGCGCGATTTCGCGCGGCAAATCTATGACCTTGCGTTGCTACGCGAACTCGCCGGGGTTGGCCGAGTGCTGGTCGAAAACGCCCTCGATACCAGCGAGCGCGTCGATCCGCAGGCGCAGATCGAGGAAGCCGAAACCGCGCTCTATCGCGTCGCGGGCGGCGAGGCCGAGATGGGGTCGGTCAAAAGCTTCAGTCAGGCGAGCCTGACCGCGCTGCAGGCGGCCGAACGCGCGCTCAATTCGGGCGGCCATCTGTCGGGGATCACCACCGGTATTTCCAGCATGAACGCCAAGATCGGCGGCATGCACAATTCGGATTTGATGATCCTCGCTGGACGTCCCGGCATGGGCAAGACGTCGCTCGCGACCAACATCGCCTACAACGCGGCCGAGCGCTGGCGCCGCGATGAAGATGACGGCATTCCGCCCGAAAAGAATATGGGCGCCAAGGTCGCTTTTTTCAGCCTCGAAATGTCGGCCGATCAGCTCGCGACGCGCGTGCTTGCCGAACAATCGGGAGTGTCGGGCGAGGCGCTGCGCATGGGCAAGATCAGCAAGGAACAGTTCCAGCAACTCAGCCGCGCCGCGCAAACCTTGCAGACGCTGCCGCTTTACATCGACGATACGCCCGGGTTGACGATCGCCGGTCTGCGCACGCGCGCGCGCCGGTTGCAGCGGCGCCACGGCATCGGCTTTATCGTCGTCGACTATCTGCAATTGTTGCAGGGCTCGTCGAAAAGCGGCGACAATCGCGTCCAGGAAATTTCCGAAATCTCGCGCGGTTTAAAGACATTGGCGAAGGAACTTAATGTTCCGGTGATGGCCCTGTCGCAGCTCAGCCGCCAGGTCGAAAGCCGCGAGGACAAGCGGCCCCAGCTATCCGACCTTCGCGAATCGGGCTCGATCGAACAGGACGCCGATATGGTGCTGTTCGTGTTCCGCGAGGATTATTATGTCGCGGCGCGCGAACCCAAACGACCGGTCGAAGGCGACGACGTCAAAATCCACGCGCAGCATGAGGAATGGGCGGCCGAAATGGAACGCGTCTTCGGTCTGGCCGAAGTGATCGTCGCCAAATCACGCCACGGTTCGACCGGCAAGGTTCGCCTGCACTTCGAGGCGAAGACGACGAAGTTCAGCGATCTGGCCGACGAGAGTCAGGCGTTTGCGGATTATGAGTAGTTTCGCGCCCTAAAACGCCGGATCGTTCGCCGGGTCGTCCCCGATCGGCGACACCGCTTCGTGGATACCGCATTCGGTCTTGTCCCAGCCGCGCCAGCGCCCCGAGCGCGGGTCTTCGCCCGGCTGGACCTTTGATGTGCAGGGCGAGCAGCCGATCGACGGATAGCCTTGCGCCTCCAGCGGATGGCGCGGCAGGTCGTGCGCGGCGAAATAGGCATCGAGATCGGCGCGCGTCCAGTTGGCGAGCGGGTTGAATTTCAGGCGCCCGGTGGTGCCGTCGAGTTCAAAGCGCGGCAGGCCGGTGCGCGTCGAGGACTGGAAGCCCTTGCGTCCGGTGATCGAGGTATCGAAGTTGGTCAGCGCCTTTTCGAGCGGCTTGACCTTGCGGATCTCGCAGCAACCGTCAGGATCATAGGACCAGCGAAGTTCGGTCGCGTCCTTCTTCGCCAGATCGTCGGGATCGGGGGTCAGATTGACGATATTGAGCCCGAGCCGCGCCGCCAACTCGTCACGATAGGCGAGCGTTTCGGGGAAATGCTTGCCGGTATCGAGGAACAGCACCGGCATGTCGGGCGCAACCTGCGCCACCAAGTGCAGCAGCACCGCGCTCTCGGCGCCAAAACTGGAGACGATCGCCGTCTCGCCGAGCAGCCCCGCGCCGATCACGCTCGCAACGACCTCGGCGGCGTCCTGACCGCGGAACAGGTTGTTGAGACGAATGACGTCAGCGTCGGTGAAGCGCGGCGCGACGTCAATGCGGTCGCGCGTGCGATCTGCCACCCCGTTTCCGTTCGTGTCGAGCGAAGTCGAGACACCATGAAGGCGCGGGTCGCCGATGGGCATCTCGACTTCGCTCGATGCGAACGGGAATTTGGGGTCGGGCTTAGCCATGCCGCAGCTTCCAGATCGGTACCGCGCCGTCGGCGGCGGTCTGATAATGTTCGGGCCAGCGGCTGAGCGCCGCCTCGACATCGGCAGGATTGAGCGACTTTTCGGGCGCAAAGCTGTCGAAGCCGCAGCGCTTCATATAGGCGATCTGGTCAACAAGGACGTCACCCTGCGCGCGCAGTTCGCCCGTATAGCCCGCCTCGCGCAGGATACGCGCCGACGAATAGCCGCGGCCGTCGCGAAATTTCGGGAAAGCGACCTCGATCAGCGCGAGCCGGTCGAGATGCGGGATCAGCGCCCGCGCATCCTCGTCGGGCTCGAGCCGCACCGCCGTGGCGTTCGACTGTTCGAGGAAGGCGTCGAGGGTGACACAGGGTTCCTCGCCATCGGCTTGCAGATGCTCAACCATAGATCGCCTCCTTGAACGGCGCCATGCCGACGCGGCGATAGGTGTCGACGAAGCGTTCGCCGTCGGTGCGTTCGCTCAGATATTTGTCGGTGACGCGTTCGATCGCATCGACGATGCCGTCCTCGTCGAAGCCGGGGCCGGTGATCGTGCCGAGGCTAACGTCCTCCGCGCCCGATCCGCCGAGGAGGAGCTGGTAGTTTTCGGTGCCTTTGCGGTCGACGCCCAGGATGCCGATATGACCGGCATGATGATGCCCGCACGCGTTGATGCAGCCCGAAATCTTGAGCTTCAGCTCGCCTAGTTCCTGCTGGCGACCGAGGTCGGAGAAGCGCGCCGCGATCTTCTGCGCGACCGGGATCGAGCGCGCGTTGGCGAGGCTGCAATAATCGAGACCGGGGCAGGCGATGATGTCGCTGATCAGGTCGAGGTTCGGCGTTGCGAGGCCCGCAGCGTCGAGCGCCTGCCAGATGGCATAGAGATCGGCTTTGCGAACGTGCGGCAGCACGATGTTCTGCGCGTGGGTGACGCGCAGCTCGTCGTGGCTGTACTGCTCGGCAAGATCGGCCATCAGGTCGATCTGCGCCGAGCTGGCGTCGCCGGGGATGCCCCCGACAGGCTTCAGGCTGATGTTGACGATCGCATGGCCGGGCACCTTGTGCGCGGCGACATTCTGGTCGACCCAGACCGCGAAATCGGGGTCGCTGCGATCAATCGCGTCCGCAGCCGACGCGTCGAGCGCGGGCGGCGCGAACTGCTTTGCGATGCGGTCGAATTCGGCCTTCGGCGGGTCGATACCCAGCGACTTCACGTGGACGAATTCTTCCTCGACCTGGCGGCGATATTCGTCGGCACCGAGTTCGTGGATCAGGATCTTGATCCGCGCCTTGTAGATATTGTCGCGGCGGCCGTAGCGGTTGTACACGCGCAGGCACGCCTCGGCATAGCTCAGCATGTCGTCGAGCGGCACGAAATCCTTGATCAGCGGCGCGATCATCGGGGTCCGGCCCATGCCGCCGCCGACGTAGAAGGCGGCGCCGTGGACACCGTCCTTTTCGACGATCTGGATGCCGATGTCGTGGAGGCGCATCGCGGCGCGATCCTCATCGGCGGCGATCACGGCGATCTTGAACTTGCGCGGCAGGTAGCTGAATTCGGGGTGGAAGCTTGACCATTGCCGGAGCAGTTCGGCCCAGGGACGGGGATCGGTGAGCTCGTCGGCGGCGGCACCCGCCCACTGGTCGGAGCTGATGTTGCGGATGCAATTGCCGCTGGTCTGGATCGCGTGCATCTCGACCGAGGCGAGGTCTTCGAGGATCGCGGGCGCGTCCTCCAGCTTGATCCAGTTATACTGGATATTCTGGCGCGTGGTGAAATGGCCGTAATCGCGGTCATATTTGCGCGCGATATGTGCGAGCATGCGCATCTGCCGGCTGTCGAGCGTCCCGTAAGGGACCGCGACGCGCAGCATATAGGCGTGGAGCTGGAGATAGAGACCGTTCATCAGCCGCAGCGGCTTGAACTGATCCTCGGTAATCTCGCCCGCAAGGCGACGGCGCACCTGGTCGCTGAATTCGGCAACGCGGGCGTCGACCATCGCATGGTCATATTCGTCATATTTATACATGTCAGATCACCCAGTCGCCGGCCGCAGGATCGGCGGGTTTCAATGTCAGGTCGGGGCGCACGGTCGGCCCCAAGGCGCGAATGCGGTCCTTGATGTGCGCGGGGCGCGGACCCTCGGCGGTCTGCTCGCCCGTGATGATATAGGGGGCGTTGACGCGGCGCGCGGCTTCCTCGACGGCGAGGACGGCTTCGCCATGTTCGCCGACGTCGGCGGCGTCCTCGATGTGCAGCGACCAGTCGGCGCCGGTCCACCAGGTGACAAATCCTGTTTTCAGGTCATTGCCGGTGAGCAGTTTCATGCAAAATTCCCCAGTTTTTCGGCAACCCCGGGGGCGCCAAGACAGTCGAGGGCATCGGCGCGTGCCGCGACCTTGCCGACGATGATCAGCGCCGGGCTTTTCACCGCTTCGCGGGCGACAAGATCGCCAAGGTCGGTGAGCAGGGTGCGCAGGACACGGGCGTGTTCAGTGGTGCCGCGCTCGATCACCGCGACGGGCAGGTCGGGCGACACGCCGTCGGCGATCAGCTTGTCGGCGATCGCCGATGCGGTGGCGAGCCCCATATAGATGACGAGGGTACGGCCATGCCCCGCGAGCCCTGACCAATCCTGATCGGACAGATCCTTGCACTGGCCCGCGACAAAGCTGACCGCGCTGGCATCCTCGCGGTGGGTGAGGGGGAGGCCCGCCTGCGCCGCGCAGCCCGCCGCGGCGGTGATGCCGGGGACGACTTCGCACGGCACCCCAGCGTCGCGCGCCGCGTCAAGTTCCTCGCCGCCGCGCCCGAAAATGAACGGATCGCCGCCCTTGAGCCGCACGACCTGCTTGCCCAACAGCGTTTCGCGCACGAGCAGTTCGTTGATCAATTCCTGCTTCATCGTATGGCGGCTGCGCTGCTTGGCGACGCTGATGCGCTCGACATGCGGCGGGATCAGCGCGAGGACGCTGCCCCCGACCAGCCCGTCATGGACGACGAGGTCGGCGCTGGCGAGCAGGCGCGCTGCGCGGAGCGTCAGGAGGTCCGGATCACCGGGACCGGCGCCGACCAGCCACAATTTGCCCGCGGAGGGGAGAGTCTTTTCCATGCTGGCGAAGATGGTTCACGCGCCCGGAAAGCGCAAAGCAGGCTTTGTTGACGGGGGTGTAGGTAAAATTGCCTCTCCGTCATCTTCACCCCGGACTTGATCCGGGGTCTATGATACGGCGGCTGGAATGGACCCCGGATCAAGTCCGGGGTGACGAAGCTGCGTTACAAATATTTCTTCGTCACCAACTGCGAGCCTTCGGGATCGCGCAGCCCTACGCCGATTGAGGCACGCATCGCGTCGCTTTCGCTGCTTGCGACAGGGTAGGCGCAATAGTCGGCGGCGTAAAAGGCGCTGGGCCGGTGGTTGCCCGACAGCCCGATGCCCCCGAACGGCGCCGCCGACGACGCGCCATTGGTCGGACGGTTCCAGTTGATCACCCCGGCGCGCGCATTGGCCCAGAATTGATCGTAAAGCTGCGGTGTGCCGCCCACCAGCGCCGCCGACAGGCCAAAGGCGGTATTATTCGCCTCGGCAATCGCCGCCTCGAAACTCTCGACCCGGATGACTTGTAGCAACGGGCCGAACAATTCGATGTCGGGACGTTCGGGCATGGTCGTGACATCGATGATGCCCGGAGTCAGGAACGGGCGTCCGGCGATCGGCCGGGTCATGTGGCGGATCACCTGTCCACCGTTCGACATCAGGATCAGAAAGCTTTCGGTCAGATGGTCGGCGGCTTCGTTGTCGATCACCGGCCCCATATAGGGCGCCGGGTCGGCGTGGGGGTGATCGACGATCAGCCGACCCGCCAGCGTTTTCACCTCTTCGAGCAGGGCATCGGCGAGCGTGTCGCGCACGATCAGCCGCCGCGCATTGCTGCATCGTTGCCCGGCGCTGAGGAACGCCGACTGGACCACGATGATCGCAGCGGTCCGGATGTCGGCCGTATCCCACACGACGATCGGATTGTTGCCGCCCATTTCCAGCGCCAGCATTTTGCCCGGCTGATCGGCGAACTGGCGGTTGAGCGCGACCCCCGTGCGCGCCGAGCCGGTGAAGAGCAGGCCGTCGATCCCGGCATGGCTTGCCAGCGCCTTGCCCGTGTCGGGACCGCCGATGATCAGCCGCAGCACCTCTGGCGGTACCCCGGCGCTATGGAACAGCTCGACCAGCTTGGCGCCGACGGCGGGGGTCTTTTCGGACGGTTTGAACAGCACCGAATTGCCCGCGATGAGGGCGGGGACGATGTGACCGTTCGGCAAATGGGCCGGGAAATTATAGGGACCGAGAACGGCGAGCGCGCCGTGCGGTTTATGACGCACCGCATTGCGCAGCCCCATTGCCCCCTCGATCCGCCGGTTCGGCGTCCGTTCGGCGTAAGCCTTGACCGAAATATCGACCTTGTTCGCGACCGATTCGACCTCGGTGCGCGCTTCCCACAATGGCTTACCGGTTTCGCGCGCAATCAGATCGGCCAATGTCTCGCCCTCGGCCTTCACCCGATCGGCAAAGCGGCGGAGCGTTTCGGTGCGAAAGGTGACGGGCTTGGCCGCCCATTCAGGCCAGGCGCGCCGCGCGATGGCGACCTCTTCGTCGACATTGCTGACCGCGCCGCGCCACAGTTCTTCACCGGTTGCGGGTTCGAAGGAAAGCAGGGTGTCGCTCATGGTCCACCCGGTCTTATCGGCGAAAGCGGGTGGCGGCAACCTGCACAACTTCATGGTACGACGGATTGCTTGCACCGCGCAGCGTGGTTGGCGATACACGCAACCGGGTTCCGCGCGCCGCGACAGGCGCCGACATGACGTAAGGGGATTTGCCATTTTGGCGAGGCAGGAGGCAAAGCAGGACGGGCGCCGCGACTGGTCGGACCAATTTTGGTGGTCGGGCGACGGGGTGCGGCTGCACGCGCGTATCTATGCGGGGCCGGAAGGCAGCGCGGGTGCGCCGCCGGTGCTGTGTATGCCGGGCTTGGCGCGCAATGCGCGGGATTTCGAGACGCTGGCGCCGCATATCGCGCAGCGCCGCAGAACGATCGTCATCGAATTCCGCGGCCGCGGCGAAAGCGCCTATGCCAAGGATCCGATGACTTATGTGCCGCTGACCTATGTTCAGGATGTCGTGGCGTTGCTTGACGAGCTGGGGATCGATCGCTTTGCGACGATCGGAACCTCGCTTGGCGGTCTGGTGTCGATGCTGATGGCGTCGGCGTTGCCTGGGCGGTTGGTCGGGGCGGTGCTGAACGATGTCGGCCCCGAACTGCAGGCCGCAGGGCTGGAGCGGATTCGCGACTATATTGGCGCGGGGGGCAGCCAGCCGACGTGGATGCACGCCGCGCGCGCCTATGCCGAGTTGAACGGCGCGATTTTCCCGCACTATGGAATCCACGACTGGCTGCGGCTGACCAAGCGCACCCACCGGCTGACCCCGGAAGGCCGCATCGTCAGCGATTATGACAAGCAGATTGCGGCGCCGCTGCGCGTCACGGGCGGCGAGGCGGCCTTCGATATGTGGCCGGTATATCGCGCGCTGGGCAATGTGCCGCTGCTGATCCTGCGCGGTGAGCTGTCGGACATATTGGCGCGGTCGGCCGGAGAAAAGATGGTTGCCGCATTGCCCCAGGCGCAGCTGGTGGAGGTGCCGGGGGTCGGCCACGCGCCAACGCTCGACGAACCCGAAGCGATCGCCGCGATCGACGCGTGGATCGCCAGCCTGCCGTCGGCATGATCGACGCCGGCGACATCGCGATACGCGACCAACCGGTCCGCATCCTTCATCTCCACTCCAGCTTTTCGCTGGGCGGCAAGGAGGCGCGCGCGGTTCGGCTGATGAACCTCATGGGGGATCGCGCCGAACATAAAATCCTGTCGGCGGTTCCGGACGCGCTCGGTGCACGCGATGCGATCGATCCGGCCATCCGCGTCGAATTTCCGACCGATGCACCGCCGTTGCATGGCAAGCCCTCGATCGGTCGTTATCGCGACCTGGCACGCTATATGCTGAATTTCGACCTCGTGCTCAGCTACAATTGGGGTGCGATGGACGGGGTTATGGCGCACCGCCTGCATTGGCATCGCTGGTGGATGTACATGCCGCCGTCGCTCATCCACCATGAAGACGGCTTCAACGAGGATGAAAGCGTCCGGCGCAACTGGAAACGCAATCTCTTTCGCCGCCTCGCATTGAAACATGCGCTTGGTGTCGTGGTGCCCTCCGACTTGCTGCAACGCATCGCGAACGAAGAATGGCGGGCCGACCGGGTCCACCTGATCCGCAACGGTATCGACGTTGCTGCCTATGCCAACGGGCCGTCGGTGCCGATCCCCGGCCTAGAGCGCCGCGCGGGCGACGTGGTGATCGGCACCGTCGCCGGATTGCGCAAGGTCAAGGATCTGCCGCGGCTCGTCCGCGCCGTTGCGACCTTGCCGCCCAATATCCGGCTGGCAATTGTCGGTGAGGGGCCGGAACGCGGCGCGATCGAGGCCGAGGCCGCGGCGTGCGGTATGGCCGATCGCCTCGTCATGCCGGGTTTCATGGCCGATCCTGCGCGCTGGATCGGCCATTTCGACTTGCTGGCGCTGTCGTCGGCGAGCGAGCAGGCGCCGATCGCGGTGATCGAGGCGATGGCGGCCGGCCTGCCCGTCGTCAGTCCCGATGTTGGCGATGTTGCCGCGATGGTCGCACCCGACAACCGGCACTTTATCGCTGCCGACGAAGCGGCCTTCCGGGCCGCGCTGGCGGAAGTTGCCACCGATGGCGGCCTGCGCGCGCGGATCGGCGCCGCGAACCAAAGCGTCGCTGCTGAGCGATTCGATGAATCGACGATGGTCGCGGCCTATGAAAATCTCTATGGTCGAGCGCTTGCAGGGCGCCGCCTGTTTACGGGCTAGCGAGCCGCGGAACCATTGACTTTCGCCGCGCGCTTCCGCTTACGGAGGCGAAACGGGGACTGGCCGAAAACGGAATGGCCGGTGGAGAGAAAGAGACATAAAATGTTCAAAGGATTGAAGCCCATCCTTTACGGCGGACGCCAAGTCTGGCCGTTGGTCGAGGGCGGCAAGGGCGTGTCGGCGACCAATCATATGTCGAGCGGCGCGTGGGCCGCGGCGGGCGGCATCGGTACCGTGTCGGCGGTCAACGCCGACAGCTATGACGCCGAGGGC
This sequence comes from Pseudomonadota bacterium, assembly GCA_023422695.1. Classification (GTDB taxonomy): domain Bacteria; phylum Pseudomonadota; class Alphaproteobacteria; order Sphingomonadales; family Sphingomonadaceae; genus Sphingopyxis. The sequence goes on along the minus strand of JAFAGN010000071.1, from coordinate 6,722 downwards.
AAGATCATCCCGCAGGTTTACAAATCGCTGACCCGCAAGGAACGCCACGAAGAACTGATCCACTACGGCATCGAAGGTGCCGTCGCACAGGTCGAGCGCGCCTATGAGCTGTCGGGTGGCAAGGGCGCGATCAACATCAACGTGCTGTGGGAAATGGGCGGCGCGCAGCAGATATTGGAAGGCGTGCTGGCGCGGACCCAGGGCAAGATCGCCGGGGTGACCTGCGGCGCCGGGATGCCGTACAAACTCAGCGAAATCGCCGAGCGCCACAATGTCCTGTACCTGCCGATCATCAGCTCGGCGCGCGCCTTTCGCGCGCTGTGGAAGCGCGCGTATCACAAGGTACCGCACCTGCTCGGCGCGGTGGTCTATGAAGACCCATGGCTCGCGGGCGGCCACAACGGGCTGTCGAATGCCGAAGATCCGCTGGTTCCGCAGGATCCCTATCCGCGCGTCAAGGCGCTGCGTGACGTCATGAAGGCCGAGGGGATTGCCGACAGCGTGCCGATCGTGATGGCCGGCGGCGTCTGGTATCTGCGCGACTGGAACGACTGGATCGACAACCCCGAACTGGGGCAGGTGGCGTTCCAGTTCGGCACCCGCCCGCTGCTGACCGAGGAAAGCCCGATCCCGCAGGCGTGGAAGGACCGCCTTCGCACGCTCGACGATGGCGACGTGCTGCTCCACCGTTTTTCGCCGACGGGTTTCTATTCGAGCGCGGTGCGCACCCCATTCCTGCGCGACCTCGAAGCGCGGTCGGAGCGCCAGATCCCCTATTCGAAGCAGGAAGCGGGCGATCATATCGTCCAGCTCGACGTCGGGGTGAAGGGCAAGAATTTCTGGGTGACCCCGCATGACCGCGCTCGCGCGCGCGACTGGGCCGCGGAAGGTTACACCGAGGCACTGAAAACGCCCGACAACACGGTTGTGTTCGTCACCGAGGACGACAAGGCGGTGATTCGCAAGGACCAGACCGATTGCATGGGCTGCCTGTCGCATTGCGGCTTTTCGTCGTGGAAGGACCATGACGACTACACCACCGGCTACCTCGCCGACCCGCGCAGCTTCTGCATCCAGAAAACGCTACAGGACATCGCGCACGGCGGCGATCCCGAGCAAAATCTGATGTTTGCGGGACACGCCGCATTCAATTTCAAGACCGATCCCTTTTATTCGAACAACTTCACCCCGACGGTGAAGCAGCTGGTCGACCGGATTTTGACGGGGGATTGAGGCGCTACGCGTTCTTGAGGTTCGCACGAAGGCACGAAGGCACGAAGGCACGAAGAACCTCGCTATTTCCGTTCGTGCTGAGCTTGTCGAAGCACTGTTCTTTTTTCGGGGTTGAGAGAAAGAACAGCCCTTCGACAAGCTCAGGGCGAACGGGTCCGAGAATATCTTTGTGGCTTCGTGCCTTCGTGCGAACCAATTTTGACTGCGGCACCGCGGCGGTTGGCCTTAAGCCCACCCCTCCAGCACCTGATCCTGCGGGCGATGGCCGTCGCACCAGGCGCGGATGTTGGCGATCACCTTTTCGCCCGACGCTTCGCGGCCCTCGATTGTCGCCGAGCCGAGGTGCGGGAGGAGCACGACATTGTCGAGCGCGAGCAGCGCCGGGTCGACGGCGGGCTCGTGGGTGTAAACATCGAGCCCGGCGCCCGCGATGCGGCCGGTCTGGAGCGCCGCAATCAGCGCCTTTTCGTCGACGATCTCGCCGCGCGCGGTGTTGATCAGGTAGGCGGTGGGCTTCATCGACCCGATGCGGGCAGCGCTGACCATCTCGTGCGTTTCGGCGGTGTGCGGGCAGTGGATGGTCACGACGTCGCTGATCCGCAGCAGCGTATCGACGCTGGCGTGATAGCTCGCGCCCAATTCCTCCTCGATCGCCTCGGGCAGCCGGCGGCGGTTGTGGTAATGGATCGACAGCCCAAAAGCGCGGGCGCGGCGCGCCACCGCCAGCCCGATCCGTCCCATGCCGATGATGCCGAGCAGCTTGCCGCCAACGCGGTGGCCCAGCATCGCGCTCGGCGCCCAGCCGGCCCATTGACCCGACCGCATCAGTTTTTCGCCTTCCGCCAAGCGCCGCGGCACCGACAGGATCAGTGCCATCGTCATGTCGGCGGTGTCCTCGGTAAACACCCCCGGGGTATTCGACACCATGATGCCCTTGGCGCGCGCCGCTGCCAGGTCGATATGGTCGACCCCGGCGCCGAAGTTGGCGATCAGTTTGAGCCGCTCGCCCGCCGCGGCGATCACTTCGGCGTCAATCTCGTCGGTCACGGTCGGGACGAAGACGTCGCAGTCGGCGACCGCTGCCTTCAACTCGTCATTGGTAAAGGCATGATCGTGCGCCGACAGCGCGACGTCGAACAATTCGGCCATGCGTGCCTCGACATGCGGCATCAGCTGGCGGGTGACGATGACGCGCGGGCGTTTGGGGCGGGATGAATCGGGCATGGGGGCCGATAGAGCCTGCCGACAGGCGGCGGTCAAGGGGCCGAAGCGAGCAAATCTGTGGATGGCGGGGCACCGCGGCGCCGCGACCGGTTGATAATGACGCCCGATTTTGACAAGGGTCGGTGATGACCAGCCGAAAAATCGCCCTGATCTTGCTTAGCATCGCCGCCGTGGGGCCGGCATCGGCGCAATCCGACGCCGTCAAGCTGCCCTATTGGGCGTCGATCAGCGTCGATGAGGCGCGGATGCGCAAAGGGCCGTCGCCCGATGTGCCGGTGATCTGGGAGTATCGCCGCAAGGATTTGCCGGTGAAGGTCGTCGCGCGCTTCGAAACCTGGCGCAAGATCGAGGATCCCGACGGCACGCAGGGGTGGATGGCGGCGCGGCTGCTCAGCCGGACGCGGACCGCGATCGTGACCGGGGACATTCGCCCGATGCGTGAAGCCGCGAGCGCATCGGCGGTGGTCGCGTATCGCGCCGAGCCGGGGGTGGTCGGGCGGATCACCGAATGCACCGACGCCTGGTGCCTGTTCGACGTCAAAGGTCGCAAGGGCTGGATCCAGACCGATCATATCTGGGGCGACTGACGCGCCCGGAGCATTGCGCGCAAAAAAAGGCCGGGCAATCGCTTGCCCGGCCTTCCTCATCATGGAGCGATCAGATCGCCCGGCGCTTAGCGCCAGCGAAAATGATTGCGATACACCTTGATCACCCGGCCGTTACGCTCGTTGACGAGCAGCAGGTCGTTATAGTGGCGAACATAGGTCAAGTTCCGGCCCGCGCGCGGCACGCCCCAGCGGCTGTCCCACGACGGGCGATAGGCCGGAGCGTAGTAGTTCGGGCGGATCGTCGCGCCGACGCGGAACTGCTGGTAGCGGAACGGCGCGCGATAATTCTGGTACCGCGTGTCGCGGCGCCAGTCGCGCTTGCTGTCGCGCAGATCTTGGCGGGCGTCGCGCAGTTCGCGGCGTTCTTCTCGAACATCGTCGCGGTCGCCATAACGCTGGGCGTTGCGCAGCTCGCGCTGTTCCTCGCGAACATCGCGGCGGTCTTCGCGAATTTCGCGAGTCTGGGCCTGCGCGGCGGCGGGGACCATCATCGCGGCGATCAAACCAGCGGTCAGAAATTTGGTCTTCATAGGTCTATCCTTTCAATCCGTCAGGGGGAGGGGACTGCCCGATGACAAGGATAGAGTTACGCGAGTCGATTTGAATTGTTCCGGAACGGCGCGTTTATTTTCAGGACATTAGTGTCGCAAATTGTCGCGGTGAAACGACGAAACGGCGCCCTCTTGCGACGGCGCCGTGCAACCATTTCGTTTATCGTCGTCCTCGCGAAGGCGGTGGCCGCTATACGGTTTACACCTTCGGCTGAGGATGCCGCTGCAAACGGCCCCCGCCTTCGCGGGGCGACGATATATTAAACCAGCTCGACCGCGACCGCCGTCGCTTCGCCGCCGCCGATGCACAGGCTCGCAATGCCGCGCGTCTTGCCATGGCGTTGCAGCGCGGCGATCAGCGTCGTGATGATGCGCGTGCCGCTGGCGCCGATCGGGTGGCCCAGCGCGGTCGCGCCGCCGTGGACGTTGATCTTGTCGTGCGGGATGCCGAGGTCGTGCATCGCAAACATCGCGACGCAGGCAAAGGCTTCGTTCACCTCGAACAGATCGACGTCGCCGATCGTCCACCCGGCCTTGGCCAGCACCTTGTTGATCGCGCCGACGGGGGCGATGGTGAAATCCTTCGGTTCCTGCGCGTGCGCGGCGTGGGCGACGAGGCGCGCGACGGGCTTGGCGCCCTTAGCCTCGGCGACCGACTGGCGCGTCAGCACCACCGCGGCGGCGCCGTCCGAAATCGATGAACTGGTCGCGGCCGTGATCGTACCGTCCTTGGCAAAGGCGGGCTTCAGCGTCGGGATCTTGTCGGGCATAGCCTTGCCCGGCGCTTCGTCGGTATCGACGACGACGTCGCCCTTGCGGCCCGCGATCGTCACCGGGGCGATTTCGGCGGCGAAAGCGCCATCGGTGATCGCCGCCTTGGCGCGGCTGAGCGATGCCAGGGTGTAGTCGTCCTGTGCTTGCCGCGACAGCTGATAGGCGTCGGCGGTATCCTGCGCAAACGTCCCCATCGCGCGGCCCGCTTCATAGGCGTCTTCCAGCCCGTCGAGGAACATATGGTCATAGGCGGTGTCGTGGCCGATGCGCGCGCCGCCGCGATGCTTCTTGAGCAGATAGGGCGCATTGGTCATCGATTCCATGCCGCCCGCGACGATCAGGTCGACGCTGCCCGCGGCAAGCGCTTCGGCGCCCATGATCACGGTCTGCATGCCCGAACCGCACACCTTGTTGACCGTTGTCGCCTGCACCGATTTGGGCAGGCCGGCCTTGATCGCCGCCTGGCGCGCCGGCGCCTGGCCGAGTCCGGCGGGCAGCACGCAGCCCATATAGATACGCTCGATGTCGTCGCCCGCCACGCCCGCGCGCTCCACCGCCGCCTTGACCGCGGTCGCGCCGAGATCGGTCGCGGTCGCGTCGGACAGGCTGCCCTGCATGCTGCCCATCGGGGTGCGGGCGTAGGACAGAAAGACGACGGGATCGGTGGCGGTCATGGGACAAGACTCCGTAAGGGAAAACAGGATCGGTCGCCCGATTAGCGGAAATGCTGCAACTGCGAAAGGGGCTCGAACGACATAGGCAGCCGGTTTCATCTTGCAACCCGCCGCGGCTCATGATCAAACACGCGCCGACACATCAGGGAGACGGGCAATGGCGACGGTCGCAACCACTATCACCGGCGAAGCACAGCGGATGAGCCAGGTGCTCGCCGCGCAAAAGGCCAGCTTTACCGCGGCGATGCCCGAAAGCCTAAGCGTCCGCGCCGATCGTATCGACCGCGCGATCGCCTTGCTGGTCGATAACGCCGAGGAATTTGCCAAGGCGGTGAGCGAGGATTTCGGGCACCGCAGCCGCGAACAGACGCTGATGACCGACATCATGCCGTCGGTCAGCGCGCTGAAACATGCGAAAAAGCATATGGCGAGCTGGTCGAAGGGCGAAAAGCGCAAACCGACCTTTCCGCTCGGGCTGCTCGGCGCGAAGGCCGAGGTGGTCTATCAGCCCAAGGGCGTGGTCGGCGTTGTCGCGCCGTGGAATTTCCCGGTCGGGATGGCGTTTGTGCCGATGGCGGGGATTCTCGCCGCGGGTAACCGTGCGATGATCAAACCGAGCGAGTTCACCGAAAATGTGTCGGCGCTGATCGCCCGGCTGGTCCCTGACTATTTCGACGAAACCGAGATGGCGGTGTTCACCGGCGATGCCGATGTCGGTGTCGCGTTCTCGAAGCTCGCGTTCGACCATCTGATCTTCACCGGCGCGACCAGTGTCGGGCGCCACATCATGCGCGCCGCGGCGGACAATCTGGTTCCGGTGACGCTCGAGCTTGGCGGCAAGTCGCCGACCTTTATCGGGCGCAGCGCGAACAAGGACCTGGTCGGGCAGCGCGTCGCGCTCGGCAAGATGATGAACGCGGGGCAAATCTGCCTCGCCCCCGATTACCTGCTGGTCGCCGAGGATCAGGAAGGCGAGGTGATCGACAGCGTCACCAAGGGGGCGACCGCGCTCTATCCCACCTTGCTTGCCAACGACGATTATACGTCGGTGGTCAACGGCCGCAATTACGACCGGCTGCAATCCTATCTGGCCGATGCGCGCGAAAAGGGCGCCGAGGTGATCGAGGTCAATCCGGCGGGCGAGGATTTCGCGAGCGCCAATGGCCACAAGATGCCGCTCCACATCGTGCGCAATCCGACCGACGAGATGAAGGTGATGCAGGAGGAAATCTTTGGCCCGATCCTGCCGGTCAAGACGTACAAGAATATCGACGACGCGATCGACTATGTGAACGCGAACGACCGCCCGCTGGGCCTCTATTATTTCGGGCAGGACAAGAGCGAGGAGGACCGCGTGCTGACGCGGACGATCTCAGGCGGGGTGACGGTCAACGACGTGCTGTTCCACAACGCGATGGAGGATCTGCCATTCGGCGGGGTCGGACCGTCGGGGATGGGCAATTATCACGGCGTCGACGGCTTCCGCACCTTCAGCCATGCGCGTGCCGTGTATCGGCAGCCGAAGCTGGATGTAGCCGGGTTGGCGGGGTTCAAGCCGCCCTATGGCAAGGCGACGGCGAAGACGCTGGCGAAGGAATTGAAGAAATAGCGAACTGCGCGCGGGAATTTATCCCGTAGCCCTGAGCCTGTCGAAGGGC
>JAFAGN010000041.1 GCA_023422695.1 Pseudomonadota bacterium | reverse complement strand
ACCCAGCCGCCGCCCCCGCGCGCCCCCCCGGGCGGAGCCTCAGTCGATGACGACCGGATTTTGCATCGCGGGTTCGGTCTCATGCTCGAGCGCCTCCTCGCCTTTGACCCATTCGTCGACATAGATTTCGTCCTGCGACCCCATGTTCGGCTCTTCGGTGGCGCGGTCCGGTTCGGTACAGCCCGCGAGTCCGAGCAGCAGCGGAATACGGATCGACCATCGCAGCAGCATCATCTTCCTCCCTCCTCAGGATATTGAGCCTGGTTTCGGCGCGGCGGGCGGGCTTTTTCGACCCCTTATGATCGCTTCGCGGGTCGCAGCGCCACCGGAGCGCCGAAATCCGAGCCGTCCGTTTCGAAATTGGCGATCAGCGGACGCAGCAACTCGAAATTTTCATTGCCGCGAACCGCGCAGAGATGACCCGTCATGTGCTTGAAATGCCCGATTGCGCGCATGGCGCTGTCGGTAAACACCACATGGCAGTCGCCGTCGGCATCATCGCCGGCGATCATATAGATCGGCGCGATCGGAAGCGGATACGGTGGACGCTCGTCAGCCGCCAAACCTGCTCTCCCCCTCCGGTCTCGCTTCGGCCGTTACGGCGCTGTGCAGATACCCCCCAAAGAAGGACGCATCGGCCCGCGCTTTCCGGAAGCCGGCGTCGAAACGGATCCCGACCGCTATCGGCCAATGGCGCGATTGACATCTACACTGTAGACGTATACAATGTAGAGTGAAAGGACCGATCGATGCTGGGCAAGCTCGAAGAAGAAGTGCTGCTAGCCGCCTTGCAGGCGGGACCCGACGCCCTGCCGAGCGAAATCTATACGCGGCTTGAAGGCGCAGCGGGGCAGCGCAAGATTGCATCGTTCGGCGCGGTATACACCACTCTCGGTCGAATGGCCGTGAAAAAGCTCCTTACCGAGAGTGTAAAGACCGACCCCGCGGGCCGGGCTCGCCGCGCCTTTACCGTGAGCGCGCTGGGAAGAACCGCCCTGACAGACTCGATGAATAGGCTGCGATCGCTCGGCGGCTTCGCGCTCGCGGGAGGGGGGCATGCCTGACAAGGATTCAAGCCCTACCGGTCGCAGCGACCGTCCATATGATACGCGCGATTTTCGATACAACAATGACTTCCGCTCGCCTGTAGAGACCGGTCGCGGTATCGATCGCGCGCGTCCCGCCGCCGAGACGAGCGGACAAATGTCCGGCATGTATTATGATGCGGCGCAGAGCGAATTTGCGAGGATGGTGATCGTCGAATCCGACCTCGCCTCCGACGATCGGCGCGAAGCGGCAAAACGCGCGGCGATCGCGCGCCGCCGCGCAAGGCGAGAGACACAAATCCTGATTCAGATCATCGATGGCACGAAGATAACGAAGCCACGCGCGGATCGCTACGCACCGTCGCTCTTCCTTGACCTGCTGGTCCCGGCTGCGCAGGCACAGGATATGCACGCCAATCTTGAAGATCTTGTCCCCGTCTGGATCGAGCGCCACGGCCCACACAAGGCCATCTGGGTGCAGCGTCTCGAAACAGCGCGACTCATCATCGGTTGCTGGTGGCAGCCGGTGTGGACCTTGGTCGACAGATTGCTCAAGATCGTTCGGCTCGGCGGCTAAATAAGCGTTTCTGACGTCGTCGGGACGCAGCTTTGAGCCGTCACTGGCCTACCCGGCGGGTTGTCAGATGAAACCCAGATCGGTTCGATCCCCACTCGCTTTTCGAAACAAACGGGCGCAGTTTCCTCACCGACCAACCAGGGGAGTGGGAGGGGACAATGAAGGAAACCGACGAGAAGACCGGCGCCGGATCATTCGCAGCCGAAGTCGCCGCTGCCGCAGATTTGATCGAGCAGAGCATGCCGGCAAATCTGATCGCCGTAGACCTGCCCAATGCCGAGAAACCCAGCATGGGCTTCCGATTCTGGCATGTCGAAACCCTGCTCAACCAGGCCGCGGACCTGCTCGACCGCTGCCTTTCGAACAAGCAGCTCGCCGACGAGCATTGGCAGGCGCAGGCGCGCTACCAGCTCGACCTGCTTGCGGATGCACACGCCGAGACGCTGTCGACGCAGGAAGTGGCCGATGGTGCCGACCGCTTCGAGCTCGACGACCTCAAGACGCTTCACGAGGAAATCGCAAACAAGAGGCTCGACGAAGTCAGGCCCGCGGTGAACGACATTGCAACGTTCACGCGCGACGGCATATTGCGCAATGCCATCCAAGGCGCGCTCGATGCGGGCACGAATACTTCCAACCAGGAAGGCGGCCGCGCCGGCGTGCTGCGCGCCGAGCAGGCATTGGCCTATATGGATTTTGTCGCCGAGCGCGATCGGCGTTCGCGCCGACTTAAAGCCCTCGAGCTCGCGTACATCCGCGACGTCGCCGCGCGCGCCAATGCGACCGAGCTTCGGCAACGCCGCAAGTCTCTCGGCGAGGCCGGCGGGCCAGGTCTATCTGAGCGGGGCGCTCCATGTGCCGCTGAGCCCCGACGCGATGCGCGATGCGATGCCGGTCTTCTTCGAGCTTCTGAGCGAAGAGAAGGAAGCCTCGGTCCGCGTCGTCCTCGGTCATTTCATCTTCGTCTACATCCACCCCTATATGGACGGGAACGGACGAACCGGACGTTTCCTCATGAACCTCATGCTCGCCGCGGGCGGCTATCCATGGACGGTGATCCCGGTCGAGCGGCGGAAAGACTATATGGCCGCGCTCGAGGCCGCGAGCAGCGACCAGAATATCGTGCCCTTCACCGAATTCCTCGCCGGGCTCGTCGAGCGCGGCCTGAAGGGCGAGGCGACCGCCGAACTGCCGGCGGCGCGGTGACCGCGCCCCAAAGATGGGGCGGGTACCACGTCTAGCGCGCGCGGCCGAAGACAGGCTTCAGGCGCCGGGCTTGCGTCCGCGTGCCGCGGGCTTCGCGGCGGGCTTCACCGCGGGCGCCGTAGCTTTGGCGGGGCGTCCGCCGCGGCCGCTGCGTCCGAGGCCGATCTTCTTTGCAAGCTCGCGCCGTGTTTCGGCATAGGTAGCGGCAACCATCGGATAATCCGCCTTGAGACCGTAGCGCGCACGATAGTCATCGGGGGTCAGACCATGGGTCGCAAGATGTCGGCGGAGCGATTTGAGTTTCCGGCCGTCGATGAGGCTGACGATATAGTCGGGCTTCACCGAAGAGCGCACGGGAACCGCAGGCGTATATTCGGGCTCTACCGCCGACGGCGCGGGCGCTTCACTCTTGCCGGCGAGTTCGCCGATCGATCCATGAAGCGTCTTCAGAAAGGTCGCAGCCTCTTCGGCGGTCGCGCGCGTGTTCGGATTACCGAGCCAGGCGATCGTCAGTTCAGTGGCCAGTTCGACAGTGTCGAGCGCGATGTCTTCAGTCTGATCGGACATAGGACTCCCCTTGAAAGATCGTCCGGCGCTACGCGCAGACCTGCGGCGCGTCAAATAAAGCCGCGCTTATGGCAAAGAAACGCGGGCCTGATTGCTGAGCAAAGCCTATCGCCATGGGCGCACTGCGCGTCCAGCGTCTGTCATCCGAACCGCGACCGCCGACGCGTCAGCGAGGCGTAGGGGCGCGCGGCGTCCTCTTGCCGGGCGCCGTCTTCACCTTCTTCGGTTCCGCGTCCGGCTTGGATATGACCGCCCCGGCTTCGGCATCGGGGCTCTTGGACGGCGCCTTTGGCACGGGCTTTCCCGCCGCTTGCCCCTTCGCCTTCGGCTTCGCCCTGGCCTTGGGTTTGGGTTTCGGCTTGGATTTCGTCTTGCGAGGCGGCTCCGAGACATCGATCACGACGACATTGATCGTTTCACGCTGGCTGTCGGAGAGGCGCGCGACGAGCATCGCCTGCAGCGCCTCGGGCGTTGTCGGCAGCGGACCGCCCTCGGGCAGCTTCGGCAGCGCGCCGCAACCCGTACCGAACCAGAAGATCAGATAGATGCCATGCCCGCTGCTGTCTCCCGAGCGGGCATAATCGACCAGCTGATCCTCGACGGCCGTCCACAATTCCTTGTTCCAATGCCGCTTGACCTCGACCGGCAGGCGCGCTGCGCCGTCGCCGATGACGAACATATCGGCACGGCGGTCGTTCGCGCTTCGTGTCTCGGTGCCCGTCCGCCGCACCGGGATGCCATAGCGTTCGAGCCGGTCGCGAAGGCGGTCGGTGAGGATGTCGCGGCAGTCATTCTCGATCTTCGGCCGCGCAGCGGCGCGTACCGGGCGATTCCAGAAGCTGCGCCACGGCGACGTGTCGCCATGGCGGATATCGTGCGCCAATTCCTCGATGACATGGTGCACGACGGCGCGAAGGTCCGCCGCGCTGGCCGGTGGGCCGGCAGCGAGCGCCGCCGCGACCGCAGCGGGCGCCGGCGGCATGAAGCGTGCGTCGCGCCATACGCGCTGCTGCTGGTCCTCATGGTGGCGAATGGTCTCTTGCCACTGCGCCAACGCCGGATCGGCACGTAGCCGCGCGAATGCCGCGGCGGCTTCGGCCGAGCGCGAGCTCGACATGCGCCCAGAGAAGCGCGATCGACCCAACCGCGAGGGTCATTTCCTCGATCTCGTCGTCGACGAGCGCCGCCATCGCCTTGAACGGCCGAAAGCTCACGGCATTCTGAGGTCGAGGGACGGCGCTGGCGACGGTGCGGGGTCGACAAAACGCGCGGGCTCGGGCCGAGGTTCGCGAAGACGCATCCGGACCGAACCGTCGCGATAGGGCGGATCGGCGCGCAGCGCAGCGGGCGGTTCGGCGAGCAAGGCGTCGGTCGGCCGCGACCCGGGAAGCTCGAGTGCCGGTAGCCCGAGCGTAGGGTCCCCCATGGGATTCTCTTCGGTGCAGAGGACGGCGGCGCGTTGCTGCGGTATCCCACCACCCGCGATCTCGCGCTCGCGGCGCGAGCCAAGGGGTTCGACGGCATCATCTATCCCTCCTATTTCAGCATGCTCCGCACCGGCGGCATGCCGTTCGAGACGATGCTCGGCATGTCGACACGTCGCCTCGGCTACGCCGGGGAAGCCGAAAAAGTCATCGGAAATCTTGCCCTGTTTGGACGCCCGATTGCCGAGGAGAAGCTACGGGTGGTGGGAATCAATCGCCTCGTGATCAGCCGGGTCTCCTATGGAATGACCTTCGGCCCCGTGATGACACCCGACCGGGGGATATGACATATGGCGATGCCGCCGCATTTCTACGCCGCCGCGAAGGATGTCCCCTTCTTTCACTACACCAGCCTCGATGGTGCCATCGGGATGCTCACGTCACGGACGATCTGGATGTCCGACTTCGCGTGCATGAACGATCCGCAGGAATATCATTATGCGCGCGCCGCCTTCCTCGAGGCCTATCACGCCCGGACCCGATACATCGATCTCGCCCCGCGGCTTCATCTCACGACATCGCTCCTGTCGCTCGAGGCGAACACGCGGATGTTCATCGCCTGTGTATCGCCGACAAACGACGATCCGCATCAATGGGAGCGCTACGGCGATGGCGGCCGGGGCTGCGTGATCGAACTGGATGCCGAATTTCTCGAACAGCGGGCGGGCATCGCGATCCGTCAGGTCGTCTATTCGCGCCGTGACTTCGAACGCGTCGTCGACGCAGGCCTGCGCATGATGCAGTCGCAATATGAAGCGGCCCCCAACGACCACGAAGAACTCGAATATCTCGCGAAGAGCTTTGTGAGCGATTTCTACGCATTCAAACACCCCGACTTCGCACCCGAGCAGGAAATCCGCCTGTCGCGGCTCATCGTCGGCCAGGGCGATAGTCTCGAAGACATTGGCGGGTATCAATCGGACGAGACGCCGGTCCCCGCTTTGCCCATTCTGCGCCGGAACGGCGCCACCGGAATAACCCCTTATATCGCGCTGCCGCTGCGGCGCGCGCACGACGACGCCATCCGCTCGGTCATCGTCGGATCGAATTTCCCGGGTGACTTTTCACCCGAAATGCAAAGGCTGCGCATGGCGGCCGGCGACATCCAGATCAGGAGGCTTGAGGATTGACCGACGCCAGCGAAGAACTCGGAGGAACGGTCCACGACCGCATCTTCAAACCCGACCCTTCCTCGGTGCTCTATCATTATTGCAGCACACCGACGTTGCTTTCGATTCTCGAGTTCGGGACGATGCGGTTCAGCGACGTCAACATGATGAATGACGTCGCCGAATGGTCCTATGTCTACGACCTCTGGGAGCGCGCTGCGGATGCGCTGCTCCGATGGGCGCCCGAACGACCGCAACTCGAAGGGCTGGACGTCGACTTCCTCGACAAGGTCGATGCCTTTATTTCGCCCAAGCAGCTTCACAGCCATCCAGTCATCGCCTGCTTCTCTAAGGAGCCCGATGTGCTGAGCCAGTGGCGCGGTTATGCCGACGATTCGCGCGGCTGGTCGGTCGGCTTCTCGGGCCCGGCCATCGCGGCGATGCCCGTCACTTTGCTCGAGGTTCTCTACGATCCTGACCGGCAGCTTGCCGAAGTCCGCAATTTCCTTGCCGTCATGTACATGATCTGGCGAGAGAAGGGTGGCGACTTCAACGATGCCATCGGCAGCGATGCGCGGCGTCTGGCGAGCCTCCTTCATGGCTACAAGCATTCCTCCTTCGCCGAGGAACGCGAGGTTCGCGCGATTCACGAGCTCGGCGTCAATATCACGGAGGATGGCATCGAATTCATCGACGAGGGCGGAATTGCCGATGGAGTGGAAGTCGCAGGCGAAACGGTTCGGTTCCGCGCGAACGGAGCCTCGATCGTCGCGTATATCGACATCCCGCTCGGGCGCGTCGATGGCCGGACGATTTCCGAACTCTGGTTTGGGCCAAGCAATCCCAATGGCCCCGCCAATGCACTGCTCCCGCTGACACATGGCGGACATCGCTCGGTCGACATCTATCGCTCGGCGTCGAGCTACCGGATCTGATTTCGGAGCAGCTGCAGCGTATTCAAGGCATGCGGTCGGCGCCCCAGGGCTGTTCGGTCGGTTCGCAGTAAAGCGCTGCCGCATCTGCGGTACGGCGGACGATGACGCTCGCCGACCGCCAGTCGTCGCCGAGCCGGCAGTCATAGTCCTCCGGTTCGACGATGGCCGGCATAACGCGGCTCGCACCCGCCGAGGATGGTGCCGAAACCTGGAAGCCGCAATAGCCGTCGGCGCCCCAGCAGAGACCTGCCCAGGCAAAGATCGGGGCATTGTCGAACCCGTACCAGGTTCGGGTGCGCCCGCTCGGCGGTCCGTCGGGCAGCGCAAAACTGTCTGCGATGATCAGGCAGCGATGCTCGGTCTCGCGCAGAAGCGGATCGCCGCTTGCCCATTCGCAATACCAGAGGGTGGTGCGGCTTGCGGTGGACTGGTCGGGAATTCCCCACGGCGCCGGCGAGATGTGACGTTGCCCATTATAGTCCCGGACGATCAGTCCCACCCTTCCGGGCCAGACCTCGGCCGCCCAATCGGCGCGCTCGGGCGGAACGGCGCGAAAAAGCGCCGCAGTTTCACGGAGCGATGTGCGGCAGCGATAAAGTGTTGGCATGGCGTCTCCGCAGGTTGGAGTACCGGGTGGCAGCTTTAGCGTACGGCGTTATCGAGCCCCGGCCACGCGATCATCTCGGCAAAGCGGAGCGCCTCTGCAGCGCCGAGCGCCCTCTTCTTTTCGGCGTCGGTAAAGTCGAGCAGTCCGCCCAGACTCTCTTTCGGACTCACGACGATAAGACGCGGAGTGTTGAGGTGAATATCAGGGATGATCCCCATCGCTTGAGAGAAGTTTCGCTGCAGTTCGCCCAGCGAGCCCGATGGCTCGACATCGGGTGCTTCACTTTGCAAGCGCGACAGGCGCGCAATTCGCTTGAGTTCCTCCCGAAGGAAAGCCTCGGGGAGCAGTTGCTCATCGGCAGGGCGCAGCCTTACTGCGACGATGACGTCGAGGTCCCGATCGAGCAGGGGCGAAGCGGGCAGATTGTCCGCCATCCCGCCGTCAATGAATGTCATCCCCTCGAAGTCGACGGACGCGACCAAGCCAAATGGGAGCGCCGCGGTCGCGCGGAGCAGCCGCTTGCGTACGGGCCGCGAGCGCGCGCTGAGTTCATGATAATGCGGGATGAAATAGGTTGCGGGGGCGATGGAATATTCGATCGGGTCGGTGGGGGAGATCGACCGCGTCACGATATTGGGATCATTGGGGTCATATCGCGCGACGCGTTCTGCCGTCGTTACGAAGCAGGGCATGGTTGGTTCGGTATCGAGAAAACCATCGATGATCCCTGCGAGCGGTGTGTCGGCGAGATTAGCGAGTGACGCGAGCACCCAGATCACAGCAAGCGTCGCTGCGTAAATCACGATGGCGAGTTCGCCGTCGCCGAAATTGCCGGTGATGGCCCGGTAGACCGTCAGGAGAAGGGCCGCGAGAAAGGTCAGGGAGAGAAGGCCCAGCATCTGTCCCGACAGTCCGCCGAGATCGCGGTCACCAACGCCGCGGTCGGATTTCACCGCCGCGCTGCGCAGGCGCACCAAAGGCGAAAGCGAATAGAGCGTGAACACGCCAAGGCCGATCCACGAAACCAAGTCGGGTGGCCGCAACAACGCGAGATAGATGATCAGGAGCGGGATGAAGGTGATCAGGCGAAAGAGCGCTTTCAACAAATGGTTGAACCGGCTCGCGCCATCGAAAAAGGGTGGCAGCCCCTGAAGCCAGTGACGGTACGCGTGCACCAGATAGAAAAGGACTGCGACGACCTGCCACGGCGCGACGCGAGGGGCGTAGATCTGCGTAAAGCTCAGATCGCGCCAGAGCTTGCCGCCTTCCGTCAATTGCCCCGTAGCGACGAGCCAGGCATTGAGGCCGCCGACCGAGGTCCCAGATACCATGGCAAACTCGATCCCGAGTTCGTGACATTTCTCGGCGAAGCCGAAGCTGAACGCCCCTTTGGCGCCGCCGCCTTCGAGGACCAGCCCGATCCGCAGTTTCGATTCCATCGCGAAACCCCCTCGTCCAAGATACTGGCAGCGACAAATATTCGCCAGCGCTTACGCATCCAAAGCGGGCAGGACGTATGGCGAAGCCGAACGCAAGTTTATCGCACGCACCTCTGATGGGATCACCGGCAGCCGCAATCACTCCGGAGCATGCGCCGCGAAAACTGCCGCGAGATGATCGTTCCAAGCTTTCAATGCGGCGATTTTCTCAGGCTTCCAATCGTGGCGCTGATAGACACCGGCTACGCCGGCGCGCGAACCGCTGACGTGATTGAGGACAGCCTCGGTGACTTCGAACCTGACCCCCAAACGCTGAAACCCCGTCGCAAGTGTCCGTCTGAGATCATGCAATCGCCACGGTGCAATTTCGTCGCCCCCGTCCTTCGAAATGAGCTCGTCGATCTTGCTTTTCCCTTTCGCGAAGCCGGAGAACGACGCGCCACTTGCAGTTGGAAAAACGCGTCCCTTCTTCGGCCAGTCCGTGCCCCCCGCGATCGCATCGAGTTCCTCGACGGCAAGGTCACACAGCGGGATCGAATTGGGCTCGCCATTCTTGGCGCGTTCCGCGGGCAGCGTCCACAGACGCGCCGGGCGATCAAGTTCCTTCCAATCCACGCTCGAGACCTCCTCGCGGCGCTGTCCGGTCACCACAAGGAGCCGAACGATCCGGTAGAAGGATGGATGACAGCCCGGTGCGGAATTCCAGATTCGGCGTAGTTCGTCGTCCGTCAGCCAGCGGTCGCGCGACTTAACCGCCGGAGGTGTATCCATTCCATCCATCGGACTGATGTTGATATCACCGCGGCTGACTGCCCAGCGGAAGAGACGGCGAGCGATCGCGAAGACGTTGCGGCGGTTCGCGATCTGCTCTGCGGGGATGACATCCAATGCGCGCGAAATATCAGCGCGAGATATCTCGGGGAGCGGCTTCGCGCCGAGTGATGGTTTCAAGTAGCGTTCAATCGACCGGCGGGCGAGCGAGCGCCATCCTTGGCCCGTGCAACTCCTTACGAACCGATCGGCATAGTTTGAGAAGGCGAGGTCGACGGCGATGCGCCGTCGTTGCTTGTTCGCCTCGGCGGGATCGGTTCCGAGGGCAACCTGGATCGCGAGCCTCTCCGCTTCGACACGAGCGGAAGCAGGTGTCCAAGGCGAACCGTGCCGGCCGATGGTGTAGCGGCGGGTCACCGCCTCGCGCCCACCCATCCGGTATTGATAGACATAGGACGCCGCGCCGGTTGGCTGAATCTTGATCCCGAAGCCCTTGAGATTTTCATCCCACACGAGGAAGGCCGATGCCGCGGGCTGCAGGTTGTCGACCGTTCGTTTTGTAATTTTTCCGGTGCACATATCGCCAAACCTCGTGCCCTATTGGCGAAAGCTAGCAATCACCCAGCAATCACCGTAGCGGATATCGAAGGATAATAGCGAAAAGGAAGGGCGACGAAAAGCTAGGAAAACAAAGCGTTTTTGGCGTCGGGCGTATCCCTATCTACGCCGGAATCGGAAGTACCAGACTTCGTGGCCCAGCCGGCGCGCCTTGGCTTCGTAGCGCGTTTCGGGCCAGCCCCCGGGGCGGTTCTGGAAATCCCCGGCATCCTGCGCCAGCCATTCGAACTGGTGCCGGTGGCGCCGCATCACCATCAGCGCATGTTGCAGATAAATCGGGTGGTCGGTGCCGAACCGGAACTCGCCGCCGGGTTTCAGCTTGGCTGCGATCAGGTCGAGCGGCCCGTCGTTCATCATCCGCCGCTTCGCATGGCGCGCCTTGGGCCACGGATCGGGATGGAGCAGATAGGCAAAGCTCAGCGCGCCATCGGGGATGCGCTGCAACACTTCCAGCGCGTCGCCATGATGAATGCGGACATTGCCCAGCGGCAGCTTCGCGCCATGATCGCCCGCAACATGGACCAGCGCCTGTGCGACCCCGTTGATGAACGGCTCCGCACCGATGAAGCCATGATCGGGCAGCATGTCGGCGCGGCCCGCCATATGCTCGCCGCCGCCAAAACCGATTTCAAAATGCAACGGACATTCGGATCCGAACACACGCTGCGCGGAAACTTCGCCAACTTCCGGCACCGCGATCTGCGGCAACAGCGTGTCGACCAGTTCCTGCTGTCCGGCGCGCAGGGGCTTGCCCTTCGAACGGCCGTAGAGGCGGTTGATCGTCGTCGGATCGCCGGGCTTATGTGCAGTCATGCGGCGCGCCCTAGCGGCGTTGGGCGGGGGCGGCAAGCGCCCCCGGCACCGGTCAGGCGGCGAGCGCCGCCTTCAGCTTGTCGGTCAGGTCGGTCCGCTCCCACGGGAACGCATCGCCGTCCGCAGTGCGCCCGAAATGGCCATAGGCCGCGGTCTGCTTGTAGATCGGCTTGTTGAGACCGAGGTGGGTGCGGATCCCCTTCGGCGTCAGGCGCACGAGCTGCGGGATCGCGGCTTCGATGCGGCTTTCCTCGACGGTGCCGGTACCGTGCAGGTCGACATAGATCGACAGCGGCTCGGCGACGCCGATCGCATAGCTCAGCTGGATCGTGCACCGCCGCGCGAGGCCCGCGGCGACGATATTCTTCGCCAGATAGCGGGTGATATACGCCGCCGAGCGGTCGACCTTGGTCGGATCCTTGCCGCTGAACGCGCCGCCACCGTGCGGGCTGGCGCCGCCATAGGTGTCGACGATGATCTTGCGCCCGGTCAAACCGGCATCGCCGTCGGGGCCGCCGATCTCGAAGCGCCCGGTCGGGTTGATGTGATAGACGGTATTGGCCGTCAGCAACTCGGCGGGCAGTACGTCGGCGATCACGCCAAGGACATATTTGCGCAGTTCGATGTATCGGGCCTCATCGCCCTCGCCATTATGGAAGAAATAACCGGGCACATGCTGGGTCGACACGACGATCGCGGTCGCCTCGACCGGGCGTTCGTTGGCATAGCGCAGCGTCACCTGGCTCTTGGCATCGGGCTCGAGGAACGGTGCGATCCCGGCCTTGCGGTCGGCAGCCATGCGCTCGAGAATCTTGTGGCTATAATCCAGCGTCGCCGGCATCAGATCGGGGGTTTCGTCCGACGCGTAACCGAACATGATGCCCTGATCGCCGGCGCCTTCGTCCTTGTCGTCGCTTTCGTCGACGCCTTGCGCGATGTGCGCCGACTGGCCGTGCAGATTATTTTCGAAGCGAAAGGTCTGCCAGTGGAAGCCATCCTGTTCGTAACCGATTTCCTTCACCGTGTTGCGGACGGTGGCCTCAATCTCCTCAAGCGCCCCGGGTGCCCAAGCACCGTCTTCATAAACGCCTTTGCAGCGAATCTCGCCAGCCAGCACGACCAGCTGCGTCGTGGTCAGCGTTTCGCACGCGACGCGCGCTTCGGGATCCTTCGACAGGAACAGGTCGACGATCGAATCGCTGATCTGGTCGGCCACCTTGTCGGGATGTCCTTCGGACACGCTTTCGGAGGTGAACAGGAAGCTGTTGCGCATTGTGAGCCTTTTGGGAGTTGAATATAAAGGAAGCTTTATGTGCCGGTGCTGTTAGCGGCCACGGCGGCGAAAGGCAATGGCCGCCGCGAGCAGCAGCAGCGCGAATCCGACCGGCAGGATATTGCCATAGCGCGCGAACAGCGTCGGGGCGTGCGCGGGCGGGGCCACCGTGTCGATCCGCCCGGCCGCGTGCATCGGCAACGATTCTCGGATGCGGCCATCGGCGTCGATCACCGCGCTGATCCCGGTCGGGGTAGCGCGGATCACCGGCAGCCCCTCCTCGATCGCGCGCAGCCGCGCCTGCGCCAGATGCTGCGGCGGACCCCAGGCGCCGAACCAGGCGTCGTTCGACGGATTGAAGATGAAATCGGGCCGGTGGTCGCGGTCGACCACCTGCCCCGAAAAGATGATCTCGTAACAGATTTGCAGTCCCGCCCGCCCGAAAGCGCCGAGGTCGAGCGTGCGCGGTCCGGGCCCGGGCCAGAAATCGATGTCGCCGGGGGCAAGGCGCGACAGGCCGATCGCCGACAATATGGGGCGCATGGGCAGATATTCGCCGTAAGGCACCAGATGCGCCTTGTCGTACCGCGGACCCAAGGTGCCGTCGGCATGGACGGTCATCACCGCATTGCGCGCGCCGACGACGTCGCCGCTTTTGTCGAGCTCAAGCTTGAGCGCGCCGAGCAGCATCACGTCATCAGGGTTCATCAGCGCGGTCAGCCGCGTGCGCGCCGCGGCGGGTGAGCGGTCGTAATAAACCGCGGGATAACCCCATTCGAGATAATCGGGCACCGCCGCCTCGGGCCACAGGATCAGCCGCGGTGTGTCATCCTTCGGCGCGGTCAACCGCGCGAGCTTGGCGAAATTGGCGTCCGC
Organism: Pseudomonadota bacterium; assembly: GCA_023422695.1. Classification (GTDB taxonomy): domain Bacteria; phylum Pseudomonadota; class Alphaproteobacteria; order Sphingomonadales; family Sphingomonadaceae; genus Sphingopyxis. The sequence continues at coordinate 39,441 of JAFAGN010000041.1, read as the reverse complement.
CTTGGCACCGACCCATTTGTCGGCCTGGCCGACATTGGGCTGGACCACGGTGATGGGGATGGCTTTGGGTGACGGTGCGTCGGCCGAATTGAGAGCAGTTTCCGCCAAATTGCCGACGGCGCTGGCTTGAGCAAACACCAGCGCCATGCCCAGCATGCCGACCAGCAGACCGCCGAGGATGATGGTCGGATACGTGCCATCCTTGAGCGACGGACCGACCGCGCGTCGCCAGGCTGGCAGCCATCGCATGGCCTGCGCAAGAATGAATCCCGCTGCGAGCATGGCGATGGCCGACATGCCATAGGTGCCGATCAGCCGTGTCGGTGAGAGCAGGGGCGTCAACGGCACAAAGGAAGCGCTCAGCGGATTCCATGCAAAGCCGGTGAACACCCAGCTGCGGAGCCATTCGGTGAGCGTCCATAGCGCGGCAAAGGCGAGGACGAAGGACAGCGTCGACCCCGCGGAGGCGGGGGTCACCAGCGGGTTTGCACCTTCTGCGTCGGGTAAACCGTCAGCGGCCCCCGCCGCCGCGGGGGCGACGGTTTTGGAGGCTGGAACGACGTATCTCCGCATCGCCCATGCCCCCCACGCCGCGAGCGCCGGATACACCGCCAGATACAGCGCCAGCAGCACCACCGCGATCCACCCCAGCCATGCGGGCATCGCCGCCTGATAGGTGAACGCCGTCGCAATCCAGTTCAGTCCGACGACAAAATGCCCGACCCCGAACGCCCAGCCGATCCCGAACGTCCGCCACCCCTTTTGACTACGCGCGACAAGCGTCATCCAGCCCGCGAGCGCGAGCAAGGTCAGCGGCCAGAGATGGAGCGGCGCAAACCCCGTCGCCGAGATGGCGCCCAATGAAAGGGCAACAAGCTTGGGCCAGCGGTCGGCGAAAGCGGCGATGCGGGGGAGGGGCGCGGTCACGTGCGCAGCTTTAGCCGCCCGTCCGCGTGCTCACTAGAGCATATATTTCATCTTGATCGCCTGCCGCGTGTCGCCGGTGACCGCAAAACTCGCCGATTTGAACTTGGGGGCGCCCATGCCGATCGCGGGATTGCGCGAAAATCCAAAGCCTTCCTTGGGCAAAAACAGCGCCATATCCATCTTGTTGTTACTGTTTTCGTCGTGAACGACGGCGATCGCGTAGGTGCCGTCGGCGGGCGCGGCGACCTTGAAATGGCCTGCGTTCGCAACCTTCACCGCCATGCGCACCGACGCCTTGTCCTTGCTGCAATCGGGAAAGGCTTTGGGGTTGGCGGTCAGGCAGACCAGCAGCTGCCCCTTGGTGTTGCGCAGCCCGGTAACGCTGATCTCAACGCCGGGCGTTGGCGGCGGCGCGGCGGCGGTGAGCAGCGGCAAAATCGCCAAGCCCAATATCGGTGCCGCAAAACTTGTCCCAGAAGCGAAAGTAAAGGCCATAATTCCCCCGGTAAGCGGCATGATGCTGCTCGTGATGCGTCGCCGTTATCAGGCACCGCCCGACTGGTCCATGAACGAGCGCGCGCGGAAACATTTCCCACCCCATATGATTGCCCACCCCCATCACGGTCATGATCGTCAGCACCAGTCCCAGCACGCCCACTTGGATCGGGATGAGGCACACCAGCGCGGGGATGACCACCGCCCCGGTGATGGCCTCGACCGGATGAAAGCTCATCGCCGCCCACGCGGTCGGCGGTCGGCTGTCGTGATGGACCGCGTGGGCGATGCGGAACAGCGCGGGCCGGTGCATCCAGCGGTGCGTCCAGTAAAACCAGGTGTCGTGAAGCAGCAGATAGGCGAGCAGGCTGACGGGCAGATACCACAGCGGAAACGCATCGATGTCGGTGTAGATGCGCGTCCAGCCGTGCGTCTGCCACCCCCAGGCGACGATCCCCGCGGGGATGCCGTAGATCGCCGCGCTGGTCAGGCTCCAGCCGATCTCGCGGCGCATCTGGGGTTCCAGCCCGCGATAGAGGCCGGGGTGCTTGAGCCGCGTCGCCAGCGCGAAACCGCCGCTGCTGAGCAGATAGCGGACCCCGACGATCGCGGTCATTGCAAGGGCGGATAGCGCAATGGGGAGCAAGCTTTGAGACACCTCTCAGTTTTGGCGAACCTATGATGATTTGTCACCAACCCATCCCCGTTCGTGCTGAGCTTGTCGAAGCATCGTCCTTTCTTTGAACCCGAGAAAGAAAAGAACAGCCCTTCGACAAGCTCAGGGCGAACGGGGCAAGAGGCGTGGTCAAGTGACTTCCACCGTACCGCGACCTCAGCTAGGGCGGGGCGATGACCGCGGCCGAACCCGATTATTGCGACATCGCCATCGTCGGCGGCGGGCTGGCCGGCGGGCTCGCGGCGCTGGCGCTGACCGCCAAGCGGCCGAAGCTTGACGTGCGGCTGATCGAACCCGATGCGATCGGCGGCAATCACATCTGGTCGTTTTTCGACAGCGACATCGCCAAGCGCGACCGCTGGCTCGTCGCGCCGCTCGTCCGCTATCACTGGGACCGTTATGACGTCGCCTTTCCGGAGCGCGAGCGGCGGGTGCGGATGGGGTATAAGAGCATCACCGGCGAGGCGCTGGCCGAAGCGGTGACCGCGGCGCTCCCCGCGGGGCGGATCATCGCCGACCGGGCGAAGCATGTCGCACCCGACCATGTACTGCTGGCACGCGGCGGGCGATTGTCGGCCAAGCATGTCATCGACGCGCGCGGCACCGGCAAAACCTCGATGCTCGACTGCGGCTGGCAGAAATTTGTCGGGCAGGCGCTGACCGTCGAGGGCGGGCATGGCATCCAACGGCCCGTCGTGATGGACGCGACGGTCGAGCAATTGGACGGCTATCGTTTCGTCTATCTGCTGCCATTTGACGCCGAGACGATCTTTGTCGAGGACACCTATTACAGCAATGCGCCCGATCTCGATGTTGGTGCGATCCGCGATCGGATCGCGGCCTATGCGGCGCGGCGGCAATGGAATGTCACCGCGGTGACGCGCGAGGAAACCGGGGTGCTGCCAGTCGTGGTCGCGGGCGATTTCGACCGTTTGTGGCCGCCGATCGACCGCGTAGGCCGCATCGGCGTGCGCGCCGGGGTGTTCCATGCGATGACCGGCTATTCGCTGCCCGATGCCGTGCGGACGGCGGCGGCGCTGCCCGCGCTGGTCGACCGCGGCGACCTCGGTCCGCGTCTCCGCGCCCGCGCCATGGCGGCCTGGCGCCGCCAGCGTTATTACCGGATGCTCGGCGCAATGCTGTTCCGCGCCGCCGAACCCGACGAACGCTACCGAATATTCCAGCGCTTCTATGGCCTTGCGCCCGGCCTGATTGCCCGCTTTTACGCGGGCCGCTCGAACGCCGCCGACAAATTGCGCATCCTGGCGGGCAAGCCGCCCGTATCTGTTCGCCGCGCGCTTGCGGCGCTGTCGAAACTGGACTGGAAATGACCCGTACTGCCATCGTCATCGGCGCCGGTTTCGGCGGCCTCGCGCTTGCCATCCGCCTGCAATCGGCGGGGGTGGCGACAACGATCGTCGAGGCGCGCGACAAGGCGGGGGGGCGCGGCTATCACTGGCAGCGGCAGGGATTCACCTTCGACGCCGGTCCGACGGTGATCACCGACCCGCCATGCCTCCAGGAATTATGGGCGCTCAGCGGGCAGGACATGGCCGCCGATGTGACGCTCGACCCGGTAATGCCGTTCTACCGGCTCAACTGGCCCGACGGCACCAATTTCGACTATTCGAACGACGAGGCGGCGCTCAATGCCGAGATCGCCAAGCTCAATCCCGCCGACGTCGCGGGGTATGAGAAATTCCTGACCTATTCGAAGGGCGTTTACGAGGAGGGCTATGTCAAGCTCGGCTCGGCGACCTTCCTCGACTTCGCCTCGATGATCAAGGCGGCACCGGCGCTGATGAAATATCAGGCGTGGCGCAGCGTCTATTCGATCGTCTCCTCCTATGTGCAGGACGAGCGGCTGCGGCAGGCGTTGTCGTTCCACACTTTGCTCGTCGGTGGCAACCCGATGAGCACCAGTTCGATCTATGCGCTGATCCACACGATCGAAAAGGATGGCGGGGTGTGGTTCGCGCGCGGCGGCACCAACCGGCTGGTCGCAGGGATGGTGGCGCTGTTCGAGCGGCTGGGCGGAACGATCCGCCTCGCCGATCCGGTGACGAAGATCGAAACGCAGGGCGACCGCGCCACCGCGGTGCAAACCGCGAGCGGGTGGCGCGGCAAAGCCGACATGATCGCGTCGAACGGCGACATGATGCACAATTATGCCGGGCTGCTGAGTGATCATCCGCACGGAAAAAAAGCGGCCAAATCGCTGGCGCGCAAACGCTGGTCGCCGTCGCTGTTCGTCGTCCATTTCGGGGTCAAGGGCGACTATCCCGATATTGCGCATCACAGCATCCTGTTCGGGCCGCGCTACAAGGGACTGCTTGACGACATCTACAAAAATGGCGTCGTCCCCGATGATTTCTCGCTCTACCTCCACCACCCGACCGCGACCGACAAGGCGATGGCGCCCGATGGCTATGCGACCTTCTACGCGCTCGCCCCGGTCGCGCATCTGGGCAAGGCCAAGGTCGATTGGGACGGCGCGTTCGGCCAGCAGTTTGCCGATGCGATCCTCGACGAGGTCGAGGCACGGATGCTGCCGGGGCTGAGGGCCAATCTCGCGACCAGCTTCCACTACACCCCTGCCGATTTCGGCCGCGACCTGTCGGCGCATCTGGGCAGCGCGTTCAGCCTGGAACCGGTGCTGTGGCAAAGCGCCTATTTCCGGGCGCACAACCGCGACGATGTGATCTCGAATCTCTATTTCGTGGGCGCGGGCACGCATCCGGGGGCGGGGATTCCGGGGGTGGTGGGGAGCGCTAAAGCGACCGCCAAGCTGATGCTGGAACGTGCTACCTGAATACCCAAAACCGTTCGCCCTGAGCTTGTCGAAGGGCCGTTCTTCCTTCAAAGGCGGAGAAAGAAAGGGCGGGGCTTCGACAAGCTCAGCCCGAACGGAAATTTGTGAAAGCCTGAGCGCAATGAAACGTCTTGCCGTCTACTGCGGGTCCGCGACTCCCGAAGATCCGATCTACATCGAAACCGCCCGTCACGTAGGCCGCACGCTGGCGCAGCGCGGCATCGGCGTCGTCTATGGTGGCGGCCGCCTCGGGCTGATGGGCGCGGTCGCCGATAGTGCGCTCGAAGCCGGAGGTGAAGTGATCGGGGTGATCCCCGACGCGCTGGTCGGCACCGAGGTCGCGCACCGCGGCTGCACCGAACTGCACGTTGTGTCGGGCATGCACGAACGCAAACGCATGTTCACCGACCTGTCGGACGGTTTCCTCACCATCCCCGGCGGCGTCGGCACCATGGACGAGCTGTGGGAAGCGATCAGCTGGGCGCAGCTTGGCTATCACAACAAGCCGGTGGGGCTGCTCAACGCCGCGGGCTTCTACAACGACCTGATCGCGTTCAACCGGAACATGATCGACGTCGGCTTCATCCGCCCCGCGCATGCCGGGATCATGATCGTCGATGCCGGGCTCGACGAGCTGCTGGACAAAATGGCCAATTATGTCCCGCACAAGACGATTTTTGCGATGAAGGCCGACGATCTTTGATGGACGGGGCGGGGGTCTATGACGCGCACGCCCTCCACGGTTTCGCGCACGACAGCATCGTGCGCGGCTCGAAAAGCTTTGCCCTCGCCAGCCAGCTTTTCGACCGCGAAACCCGCGAGCGCGTCTGGCTGCTCTACGCATGGTGCCGCGCCGCCGACGACCTGACCGACGGGCAGGATCATGGCGGCGCGATGACGCAGGATCATGATGCGCAGGCCGCGCTCGCGCGCATCCGCATGCTGACCGATGCGGCTTTCGCCGGCCAGCCAACAGGCGACCGGGCGTTCGACGCGCTCGGTTATTTGCTCACCGAGGTCGCGATCCCGCGCGCGATCATTGACGACATCATCGCGGGGTTCGCGCTGGATGCGGACGATTGGCGCCCGCGCAGCGAGGCCGACCTGCTGCGCTATTGCTATCATGTCGCGGGTGCGGTCGGGGTCGCAATGGCGCTGGTGATGGGGGTCGACCCCGCCGATGAAGCGACGCTCGACCGCGCCTGCGACCTTGGCATCGCGTTTCAGCTTGCCAATATCGCGCGCGACGTGGCCGAGGATGCCGCCGCCGACCGCTGTTACTTGCCGATCGAATGGCTCGTCGAACTCGATATTCCGCCGGGCCAGCACATGCACCCCGCCTTTCGCCCGCGCTTGGCGGTCATGGCGAAATGGCTCGCCGAAATGGCCGGGGAATATGAGGCGTCGGCGCGCTGGGGCGCGCGCAAGCTGCCGCCGCGCAGCCGCTGGGCGGTGCTTGCGGCAGCGGGCATCTACGGCGACATTGCCCGCGAAGTCCGCGCCCGCGGCGACCATGCGTGGGACCACCGCACCAGCACGACGCGGCTCGCCAAACTCGGCTGGGTCGCGCGCGCCGGCTGGTCGGTCCTGCGTCGCCCGCCGCAGCGGCGGATCAGTCGCGACGGGCTATGGACGCGCCCGCAGCGGGGGGTGGTTGCATGAGCCAGCTCGAATGGCTGGCGGCGGCGCTGGTGCTGATCAACGTCGCGCTCGTCGCGCTGCGCAGCGTGTGGAACTACCCCTTCGCGCTCGCCGCAGTCAGTCTTTACGCGGTCGTGTTCTATGACGCGCGATTGTACAGCGACATGGTTTTGCAGGGCTTTTTCTTTGCGCTCAATCTCTATGGCTGGGCCAGCTGGATGCGCGCCCGCGACGACAGCGGGGTTCCGGTCGGGTGGATGGACCAACGCGCGCGCCAGCGATGGGCGCTCGTCACCATCGCCGCATGGGCCGCGTGGAGTTTTGCGATGGACCGCTACACCAACGCCGTCGCGCCATGGATCGACGGCGCGATCGCGATGCTCAGCATCACCGCGCAATGGCTGCTCGCGCGGCGCCGGGTCGAAAGCTGGTATCTATGGATCGCCGTCGACCTGATCGCGATCCCGCTGTTCGCCTGGCGCGGTCTCTATGCGACCAGCGCGGTTTATGTCGTGCTGCTCGGCCTGTCGATCGACGGGCTGATCCAGTGGCGCCGCGCCGCGGCAACGGGCAGGATGGCGCTATGACCCGGCATATCTGTTTCCACGGCGCCGAAAGCACCGGCAAATCGACCCTTGCCCCGCGGCTGGCGCTGCGGCTCGGCGGACTGGTCGTCCCCGAATATGGCCGCACCTATGCCGAAGCCAACGGCACCGATCTGGACGAGATCGATTTGCTGGCGATCTTTGACGGCCATGTTGCGGCTACCCGCGAAGCGTTGGCGCAGCAGCCCGGCTGGCTGATTTCCGACACCGATGCGCTGATGACGCAGGCGTGGGCGATCATGCTGCTCGGTCGCCGCCTGCCCGAAATCGATCTGTGGGACGATACGGCTGATCTCTATCTTGTCCCCGCGATGGATCTGGCGTGGCAGGAGGACGGCACCCGGCTGTTCGGCAGCGACCTGGCGCGGCGGCAGTTCATGGACGTCGCGATCGGCGAGCTTGAGCGACGCCAGCTCAAATGGGCGTGGGTCGAAGGCGACGGCGACGCGCGCCTGCAGAGCGCGCTTGCGGCGATTGAAGCGGCGGGGCTGGGGTGACGAGGTTGCGGATCCCTGTGGGCTTCCGGTTTGGGTAGTTTCGAGCTCATCCTCAGTTTCCGTTCGTGTAGCGAAGTCGAGACACGCGAAGGCAGGTGCGCCCCAAGCGTGTCTCGACTTCGCTCGACACGAACGGGATCGTAAGTTTGGCTTGGTCACTATTGACCGCTAGCAGTCGAAGCCTGACCGCGCGAAATCTACCCCGTGTAAGCATCCCGCAATTCGCGCTTCAACACCTTGCCGATCGGGCTGCGCGGCAGTTCGTCCACGACGGTGATCGCGCTCAGCCGCTGTGTCTTGCCGACCTTGGCGTTGCAGTCCGCACGGATCGCCTCGGCGTCGGCGCCGTCCTTCAGCACCACGAACGCCACCGGCGTTTCGCCCCATTCCTCGCTTGGCATGCCGACCCCCGCGGCCTAGTCGACGCGGTCGTCGGCGAGCAGGATCGCCTCCAGATCGCTGGGGAAGATGTTGAAGCCGCCCGAGATGATCATGTCCTTGGCGCGGTCCATCAACGTCAGGAAACCGTCCTCGTCGATGCGGCCGATGTCGCCGTGGCGATAGAAGAGATTGCCGTCGGCGTCGTGCCAGTGCATCGCCTTCGTCGCGTCGGGACGGTTGTTGTAGCCGGTCATCATCGCGGGCGAGCGTCCGACGACTTCGCCGACCGATCCCTGCGGCAGCTCGTTGCCCTCCTCGTCGATCACCTTGGCGATATGGCCGGGTGCCGGTTTGCCGACCGTGTGCAGTTTGTCGGGAAACTGATGCGCCTCGAGGATGAACGCGGCGCCGCCTTCGGTCATCCCGTAAATTTCGACCAGTCCGCCGGGCCAGCGGGCGAGCACATCGGCTTTCAGAGCCGCGGGGAAGGGCGCCGAGGTGCAATATTTCATGACGAAGCTGTTGAGGTCGAAACGATCGAAATCTTCGAGCACCATGATGCGGCGGTACTGGACCGGCACGAGCATGCAGTTGGTCGCGCGTTCGCGCTCGGCGAGTTCGAGGAAGCCGCGCGCGTCGAATTTCTTCATCAAGACGACCTGCCCGCCCGACCCGACGGTCGGCATGAAGCTGGCCATCGTCGTGTTCGAATAGAGCGGCGTTGACAGGATCGTCACCGCATTGGGGCCATAAGCAGGCGCGCCGCGCTGAATATGCTGCCAGCGCATTGCATGGCTGTGGACGATGCCTTTGGGCGTGCCGGTGGTGCCCGACGAATAGATGATGTTGAAGCCGTCGCCGGGCTGGATGTCGACCGGGGTTGGCTTGGCGCCTGCCAGCGACAACCAGGCATCGAGCGGCGTTCCCGCATCGCTGCCGTCCATCGCGATGAGCTCGCTGGCGGTGATTGCCTGTCCCTGCAAGCTCGCCTTGGCGGCGGCGTCGAGGAACAGGTGCCGCGCGCCGGTGTCGGCAATCATCGCCGCCATCTGTTCGCCCGTCGCGCTGTTGGTGACCAGTCCCGCAACGCCGCCCGCGCGCAGGGTGCCGATAATGACGGCCATTTGTTCGACACTGTTCAGCCCCGCAATCGCGGTGCGGTCGCCCTTCGCAAAGCCGTCCTGCTGCAAACGCGCCGCGATTCGGTCGACCAATTGGTCCAGTTCGGACCAGCTCAATCGCCGGTCGGCGTCCGCAGCCGCTACGGCATCGGGACGTTCCGCGGCATGGACACGGACGAGATCGGGCAGGGTGGCGAAGTCGCTCTCAAGCATTTCGATACTGGTCATGCCTATCGGTTAGCACAGCCAAAAGGTGGTGCAATGCCGGTGGGGCGGCGGCGCGACAGGATGTTGCGGCGACGACGGGGGGTGCAGATGGCATCATCGGGATTGGCTTGGGTCGGCGACAGGAAATTGCTGGTCGCCGTCTATCATCCGATGGCCGAGCGCGGGGCAGCGCTGTGCGACGCGATCGAATCGGACGGGGGCGCCGCGCATGTCTTGCCGCCGCAGGTCCATGGCCTGCGGCACTGGGTCGATTGCTGTTTCGACCTGCTGCTGATCAACCCGTTTCTCGATTGGCAGGAACCCGACGAATTTGTGCGGCTGGCGCGCTCGATCGCGGGAAGGCGGCCGTTGCTGATCGTTTCGGACCGGGATTTGCTGGCCGACCGGATGGTGGCGCTGGGCGCAGGCGCCGACGATGCGGTCGGGTGGACTGGCAACCTGCCGGAGGTGATGGCGCGGATTGCCAGCCTGCTGCGGCGCAGCCGGATCGCCGCCGGGCAATTGGGCGAGGGGGAACTGCGGATCGACCTGATCGACCGGCGGGTCGAGCGCGCCGGGCGACTCATTCGCTTGCCGCTGCGCGAATTCGATCTGCTCGCCAATCTGGCGCGCGTTCCTGATCGGCCGATGTCGCGCGATGCACTGCTCCGCGCGGTGTGGCGGCTCGATTTCGACCCCGGCACCAACCGGGTCGAGGTGCATATGTCGCGGCTGCGCGCCAAGATCGACCGCGATTTCGCCTGGCCTATGCTGCGGACGGTCAAGGGCATGGGTTATGCGCTGCGGTCGCGGCCGGACCAGCGCTCGGATTAAGACAGGGCGTCGACCCGCCCTCGCTTGACCAAAAGTTTCAGCTTGCTACTGATCTGCGACATAAGAAACCAACGATTCCCGGAGATGATGGCCCGATGCACCCTTCCGTTCACGCCCGCAGCAATCCTGATAAAGCCGCGATCATCGTCGCCGAGACAGGCGAGGAAATCAGCTACGGCGAGCTCGACGCCGCCTCGAACCGCGCTGCGCAGCTGTTTCGTGCGCACGGGTTGGGGCATGAGGATGTCGTCGCTTTCATGCTCGACAACACCCCGCATTATTATGGACTGACGTGGGGCGCGCAGCGCTCCGGGCTGCGTTATGTCTGCATCTCGTCGCGGCTGACGCAGGACGAAACCGACTATATTCTCGAAAATTCGGGGGCAAAGATGCTGGTCGTGTCGGCGAGCCTGGGCGCCGCGGCACAGCAATTGACGACGACGATTACGCGCTTTGCGATGGGCGGCGAGATTGCGGGCTGGGCGCGCTGGGAGGAGGCGGTCGCCGCGATGCCCGCGGCCCCCGTTGCCGACGAGCGTGCGGGGGTCGACATGCTCTATTCGTCGGGGACGACCGGGCGGCCGAAGGGGGTTCGCGTGCCGTTGCCGGAGGAACCCGCGATCGACGCGACGAACAGCCTCGTCATGCTCGCCTCGGCGGTGTTTCAGATCAATTCGGGCAGCATCTACCTGTCGCCCGCGCCGCTCTATCACGCCGCGCCCTTGCGCTGGTCGATGACGATCCACCGGCTGGGCGGCACCGTCGTGTTGATGAAGAAATTCGATCCCGAGGCGGCGCTGGCGCATATCGAAAAATATCGGGTGAACAGCAGCCAGTGGGTGCCGACGCATTTCGTGCGGATGCTGAAATTGCCCGAGGAGGTGCGCGCCCGCTACGATACCTCGTCCTTGAAGGTCGCGATCCACGCCGCGGCGCCGTGCCCGGTGCCGGTCAAACAGGCGATGATCGACTGGTGGGGGCCGGTGCTCTTCGAATATTATGCCGGGTCCGAAGGCAATGGCATGACCTTCATCTCCAGCGCCGACTGGCTGACGCACAAGGGCAGCGTCGGTCGCCCGATCCTGGGCACCGTGCATATCATGGGCGAGGATAACGAGACCGAGCTGGGACCGAACGCGGAAGGCACGGTATTCTTCGAGAGCGAGAATGTCTTTGAATATCATGGCGATAATGAAAAGACTGCGTCGAGCCGAAATTCGAAGGGCTGGTCGACGCTCGGCGACGTCGGGAAGGTCGACGACGAAGGCTTCCTGTATCTGACCGATCGCAAGAGCTTCATGATCATTTCGGGCGGGGTGAACATCTATCCGCAGGAAATCGAAAACCACCTCGTCACCCATCCCAAGGTCGCCGATGTCGCGGTGGTCGGCGGTCCGCATGACGAGATGGGCGAAGAAGTGATCGCGGTGATCCAGCCCGCCGACATGGCGGACGCCGGCGAAGCGCTGCGCGACGAGCTGATCGCCTATGCCCGCGAGAAATTGTCGGGGGTGAAGATCCCGCGCCGCATCGACTTCCTCGAAGCGCTACCGCGGCACGACACGGGCAAGCTCTACAAACGGCTGCTGCGCGACCAATATTGGGAAAAGGCGAAGACGGAGGCCTGATTCGATGACCGCCGCGCGCGTCGAGTTTTTCTTCGACCTGTCCAGCCCGTGGACCTGCCTGGCGTTCCACAATCTGCCGGGCGTGCTCGAACGGACGGGCGCCGCGGCCGTGTATCGTCCGATTTTGGTCGGCGGGGTCTTCAACGCGGTCAATCCCGCAGTTTACGCGGCGCGCGAGCAGGCGGACAACCGGCGGTTGCAGCACAGCTGGAAGATATTGAAGGACTGGGCGCGACTGGCCGGGGTGCCGATGAACTTTCCTTCGCATTGGCATCCTGCAAAAAGCATCGCCGCGATGCGTTTCTGCTGCGCGATCGAGGAGGATCAGGCGGCGTTGGTGCGGTTCGCGCGCGGTGCCTTTGCCAGCTATTTCGACCGGCAGGAAAATCTAGACGATCCCGCTGTCCTCGCCGCGGTCGCCGACGCCGAGGGGCTGGACGGCGCGGCGTTGGCCGCGGCGGCGGGCAGCGATGCGGTAAAGGCGCGGCTGCGCGCCAACACCGATGAACTCATCGCGCGCGGCGGTTACGGATCTCCGTCCCTGTTCGTCGATGGCGATGATATGTACTTCGGCAATGACCAGCTCCCGCTCGTCGAAGCGGCGCTACGCGCGATGAGGCCATAAGGATTATATATTCACCATAGCCCTGAGCCTGTCGAAGGGCGCTTCTCGGATAGGCGCCCCCTTCGACTGCCTTGCAGGCGCTCAGGACAGGCTTCGACAGGCTCAGGGCTACGGTTTTCTGTTTTACGCTGCACGGCGATGCGAGAAGGATAGCACGAATGAAAGACCGGATTTCGATCACCATGCTCGACGGCGGCATCGCCGACGTCCGGTTGATCCGCACCGACAAGATGAACGCGCTCGACCCCGCGATGTGGGAGGCGCTGGCCGAGGCGGTCGATACGCTGAAGGTGATGGCGGGGCTGCGGGTTGTCGTGCTGTCGGGCGAGGGGCGCGCTTTTTGCGCCGGGCTCGACCTCTCCAGCCTGAGCAATGATCGCGATCCGGGCGCGAGCAGCGCGGGCGGGACGCTCGCCGATCGCACCAAAGGTATCGCCAACAACGCCCAATATGCCGCGTGGGGCTGGCGCGAACTGCCGGTGCCGGTGATCGCGGCGGTGCATGGCGTCGCGTTCGGGGCGGGCAGCCAGATCATGGCCGCGGCGGACATTCGCATCGTCCACCCCGACACGCGGATCGCGATCATGGAAATGCGCTGGGGGCTGGTCCCCGACGTTGCCGGGATGGCGCTGTGGCGCACGCAGGTCGCCGACGATGTGCTGCGCGAGATGATCTATACCAACCGCGAATTCAACGGGTCGGAGGCGAAGCTGCTCGGCTTTGCGACGCATGTGTCGGACGATCCGCTGGCGAAGGCGATGGAACTGGCCGCGGTGATCGCCGACAAGAATCCGCACGCGATCCGCGGCGCCAAGCGATTGTGCAACATGCTGGCCGACGCCAGCGATGCCGAGATTTTGCAGGCCGAAAGCGACGAGCAGGTAAAGGTCATCCGTACCCCGAACCAGATGGAGGCGGTGATGGCGGGGATGCAGAAGCGGCGGCCGAATTTTGTGGATTGATCGTCGCCCCCAAGCCGCCCTTTCCCTCTTCGCTCGACACGAACGGGTTGAGGGGTACGTTCTTTAGAGAAACCCCAAAAACCGCACCGCATTGTCCCAGTCGCGCTTGTGCGCGGCGCGGGTCTTTTGCGCTTCGCTGTCGGCGCCCCAGCGGCGTTCCTGATAGAGTTCGTCGAGGCTCACCGCCTCCCACAGCCGTTCGGCATCGAATACCCGTTCGATAGAGGCGAGCCCGGCGACCAGCGAGCCGCCGACGGTGACGAGCGGGGTCAGCGCGGTCATTCGCCACGGATCGACGGCGAACACCGCATCGCGCAGCGCGGCGACGGTTGCGGGCGGCTGGTCGATCGGCAGGATCCCCTGCGTAAGCGCAAATTCGACGCCGAAGCGGTCCTCGGCCCACGCCAGGATCGGGTTCCACGCCGCCGCCTGTTCGGCCTGAAGCGCCGCATCACGGTCGTCGCGGTAACACAGCAGGTCGGTCGCGGCATAGGCGGCGATCGGCTGGGCAAAGGCGGCGGGGTCGGGTGATGCGATGTCGATCGCGGCGTTGCTCAGCCCCGTCATCGGCATGACCGCGGGATCGATGGTTTCGCCCACGGCCCGCCATTCGGCGGCGACCGCTTCGGCGAGCGCGGGGCTGGCGACCGCGAGCGGTGCGCGCTGCGGGGTGCGGACGGGCCGCCCGTCGAGCGCGATACCCCAGCCGTCGTCACCCGCGACGACGGCAACCTCTTTCCAGAACCGCTTCACGGGTTTTTGGGCGAGCGCCAGCGGCGCGCGAGCAGCAGCGGCATCACCGCGAAATCGAAGGCGCCGATCAGCACGACGGCGGCGCCGATCCAGCGGTCGGTCGGTTGTCCGGCCAGCGCAAAGCCGCCGCTGATCAGAATGAAGCCGATCGCGACGAACGCCGCGCCCATCAGGCGCATGATCGTGATGGCAAAAAAGCGTTTCTTGGCGAGCGCGTCGTCGGCCTGGGTCATGCGCCCTCCCTATCGCCGCCAAGGTGGCGCATCAACTGCGCCAGCGCGCCATGACCGGTCGTCTCGACGCCCGCCGCGACACGCTCGCGTTCGGCGGCGGACTTGTTCTGCGACAGTTTGATCGTCGGTCGCCACGCGGTGATCCGCAATTCGAAGCCGGTGATCGCGCCGGTCATCTTGCTGAACAGCGCGGGGTTCATCTTGTCACGGGTCCACGGCGGGTTGGCGCCGACACGCGCTTCATGGCTGGCCGACAGCGTATCGAGCTGCGCGATGAGCGCTGCATCGTCGAGCTTGCTGACGATCCCTTCCATCTCGATCGCGACATAGTTCCACGTCGGCACCTGGTCGGCATCTTCGTACCAGCTGGCGCTGACATAGGCGTCGGGTCCCTGGACGTCCGCGAGCGCGGTCGTCCCAGCGAGGTGCCGGGTCACCGCATTGCCGCGCGCCAGGTGGAATTGCAGGGTGATGCGGTCGTCGCTGAGCACCACCGGGGCGTGCGCGACGCGCGGGCCGTCGGGGGTCGCGGCGAAGATCGCGGCAAAGCCGATTTCGCGGACCAGCAGTTCGGCCAGGTCATCCTGCCGCGGGCGAAAAGCGCTGTTGGGATGCATCAGCTGGCTCGCGGTGGGCGCGCCGGGTGCTTCTTCGCGCTCGGTTTCTTGCCCGCGGGTTTTGCGGGCGATGCTTTGCCGGGCTTGCCCGATTTTACTTTGGCCTTGGGTTTCGGCTTGCCGACAAAGTCGGTGGGCTTGCCCTCGGCGCTGCGGCCGCGCCGTTCGCCGCGCCGCGCCTTACGGATCTGCTTGCTGTGCGCCTTGGCCGCGGCTTTTGCAGCTGCTTTGGGCGGCGGTCCCTTGGCGACATCGTCGGTCCCGACCTCGCCGAGCAGCGGGTCGAATCCGAGCGCGTCGAGGCTGGCGGCAAAATGGTCGGGCACCTCGGCGCTGATATCGATCGCGCCGCCGTCGGGATGGTCGATGCGCAGGCGGCGACTATGCAGGTGCATCTTGCGGCTGATCGTCCCGGTCAAAAACGCGCCCTTGCCGCCATATTTGCCGTCGCCGACGATCGGATGGCCGATCGCCGCCATATGGACGCGCAGCTGGTGGGTGCGCCCGGTCAGCGGTTGCAGTTCGACCCACGCGGCGCTGTTGCCCGCGCGCTCGATCACGCGGTAACGCGTTTTCGACGGCAGGCCGTCGTCATGGACGTGCATCTTTTCGCCGCCCGATCCCGGCTGTTTGGCCAGCGGCAGGTCGATTTCGCCCTGCTGGATGTCGGGCACCCCGACGATCAGCGCCCAATAGGTCTTGCGCGCGCTGCGGTTCGAAAAGCTCTTGGCGAAATAGGCGGCGGCGCGCGGGGTGCGCGCGATCAGCAGCGCGCCCGACGTATCCTTGTCGAGCCGGTGGACCAGCTTCGGGCGCGTCGGGCCGTCGAATTTCAGCGCGTCGAGCAGGCCGTCGACATGTTGTTCGGTCTTGGTGCCGCCTTGGGTGGCGAGGCCGGGCAGCTTGTTGAGCACGATCGCGCTGGCGTCGCGGTGGATCATCATCCCGGTTGCCAGCTCGACATCGGCGTCGGTCAGCGGGCGGCCCTTGCGCGCCGGGCGCGCGGCGGTTTCGACCGGCGGGGTCGGCATGACGAGTTTTTGACCCGCGGCGATGCGATCCGACACATCGGCCTTTTTGCCGTCGAGAGTCAGCTGGCCCGACCGCGCCCAGCGTGCGAGCAGCGCGTGCGGCGTGCCTTCGCGGTGGCGCTTGAACCAGCGGTCGAGGCGGATGCCATCGTCTTCCTCGGCGATCGTGGCGCTGTCGAGCTGTGGTTTGGCGCCCGTCATGCCGGCACCTGCCGCATGATGAAGAGGCCGAGCCCGCAGGCCGCGATCGCGCCGATCACCGACGCAAGGACATAGGCGGCCGCCTGTGCATTTTGGCCGCGTTCGAAAAGCATCCAGAATTCCATGCTGAAAGAGGAAAAGGTGGTGAAGCCGCCGAGGATACCGACGCCGACGAACAGTCGTGCGGTATCGCTGCCGCCGTCACCGCGCGCGAGCGCGCCGATGAGCAGGCCCATCGCCAAGCTGCCGACGATATTGATCGTCAGCGTCCACCAGGGGAAGCCGGGACCGAGCCGCGCGAGCATCGCCTGTCCCACCAAATGGCGGGCGCCGGCGCCGATCGCGCCGCCGATCATGACGGGAAGCACGCTGTTCATGTCGCCCGCCCTAGCCGGAAACGGCGGCGAGGCATAGCGGGTGCGTTTGCCGGGCGTGGCGGACTAGGCGTCGGGCGCCGCCAGCGCGCTCGCCGGGCGCTCGTGCGCCGCACGCCAGTCGGCGGGGCGGACGAAATCCCCCTGCCAGATGCCGCGCCGCTGCGCCTGCGCCGTGCCTTCTTCGACGCGATAGGCATCATTGGTCGCCACCGCCCAGCCACGCCGCACCATCTCGGCGCCCAGGTCGATTCCGTCCGGGAACGGCGCGGTACGGCATGTCGCCAGCGTGCGCGCGTAGCGGTCCTTCGCCGCCAATTCGCAATGCAGCGGTCCGCGACCGGCCAGCGTCGCCAGGGCCGAGCGCGCCTCTTTGCCGCAGGGCCAGCGCGCGGCGCCGCGGCCGCAATCCTGCCGATATTCGATCGCATCGACGCCGGTCAGGCGGATCGTCACCGCACCGGTGTCCTGCCGCACCGTCAGGCTGTCGCCGTCGATGATGTGAACCAGCGGCACGACTTGCACCGGCACGGGCAGCCAGACCCACGCCGCCATCGCCATGCCCAGGATCAGCAACAGCGCCAGGTGCGAGCGAAAGCGCCGCCGCCAGCGGAGCCGGGTCAAAGGAGGGGAGCGACGCGCCATAATCTCGCCTGACCCGTCCATGCGAGCTTGGCAAGCCGCGAAGGCACTTGACGAAAAGAACAAACCATGTCCAAACTGGACCAAACTCCGCACCGCAGATGGGCAACGACTCAAGACAAGGCAGCGACTTGGGTCCGAATTGGCGGCGAAAGCGAACGAACAAAAGGTGAATATTGCCGGAATGACGACATAGTTGCGCCAAGGTGGAGCAAGCGAATGGGGACGGTAGCATGATGGACCATGATGTGCGGATTCGGTCGGACGCGTCGGCCACTCCTTTTGGTTTCGGCGATTTCGGCGTGGAAGGGCGCGGAGCGCTTTCGCTGACCGGTCATCCGGCGCCCCGAGCAGCAATATCGTCACTTTTGTTCGTTGGCCCCCGGGGCACCGCGCCGGACATCGCGCGCGTCGACGGGGTGCGGCTGACCGCCGCCGTTCCGGCGCTGCGAGCGGCGGGACACATCCGTCAGATGGCGGTGGTCGATATCGTCTGGCTGGCTGCGGCGGAAGCGGTGGAAATCGAAACGGTCGTCGATATCTGCGCGGCGGCGGTCGAACGGAAAGCCAGGCTGATCTGCGAAACGACGCTCGCGGCGCTCGATCGTATCGCGGGGGTGGTCCCCGAAACGCTGCGCGCCGAGTATCTGGTCGATGCCGATGCGATCGAACGGCAGTTGGCGTTGGCGGCTGCCCGCCGGGTGCCGCAGATGACGGTTCGCGATGTCGCGCGCGGCGACGCGATGGAACGGATCGATCAGTTGCAGGAGGAGGTGGCGCGGATCGCTCGTTTGCTCGGCGATCTGGCGGGACAGCGCGGGCTCGACGGAACTCCGACCGGTTTTGCGCCGCAGGGCGGCGAGTACGCCGACTATCCGGGGCAGGTTCGCGCGCCGATCCGGGACTATGCCGCAATCCCGCGCAGCTTTGTCCCCGAACAGCGCATGGTCGATCGGCAACGGGCGAAGGCGGTGCGCCACATGCTGCGCCAACGGCGGATGCGCGAGCAGTTTTTCCCCGCCGACCTTTTCGCCGATCCGGCGTGGGACATGCTGCTCGACCTCTATGCCGCGCGGCTCGAACGCCAGCCGGTGTCGGTGTCCAGCCTGTGTATTGCCGCCGCGGTCCCGGCGACGACCGCGCTGCGCTGGATCAAGACGATGACCGACGCCGGATTGTTCATCCGCGAAGCCGACCCGCATGACGGTCGCCGCATCTTCATCGCGCTGGCCGAAGGCGCGTGCGACGCGCTGGCGCGCTATTTCGAAGCGCTTGAGGAATAGCGACGGCTTGCCAGCGACGGCGGCTTGTGGCAGGGGCGCGCTTCCCCGCGTGCGGCGACATTTCGGGGGCGCTTAGCTCAGTTGGTAGAGCATCTCGTTTACACCGAGAGGGTCGGCGGTTCGAGCCCGTCAGCGCCCACCATCACGAAACACGCCATTATCCTTGCGTATTACAGTCATCTTGTCAATAATTATTCCACCTTCGCTGCGCGGAATGGACAGCGAGTGGACAGCGCCGAACGCATTTGCCTCTCGCTGAACCCGAAGCCAGATTCTTTCCAATGCCTTAGCCGCCGCCTTCATATGGTCGGGGCGCATGTGGACATATTTGCGCGTCGTACGGTTCACCGGGCCAGCATGGCCAAGCAGCGCCGAAAGCTGGCGGTCGGGAACGTCGCTGTTCGTGTAAAGCTCGGTCGCGATGGTGTGGCGGATCGTTTTCGATACCACGTCATCGGACAGGCCCAGCGTCCGCCGCATTGTGCGCCACGCGCGCTTGCGGCTATCCACCGGCCCCGTTCCCTGCCAGCGGTTCAGGATGAGCCGCAGCGGGCGGATAGCCGGGATGATGGGATTGGCCTTCGCCGTCTCTGGCGCGCCAATGGGGTGCAAGTCGATGTTGCGCCCGTCGAATTGGTCGATGTTGAATTTCGCCAGCGCGATTGGTCGCGCCGCGGTGCCGATCATTAACGCGACCCAGCGGCCCATGTCGTCAAAGTGGCGGGCATACCAGGCGATCATGCCCATCTCTTGCCATGTCAAAACGCGGTCGCGCGATTTCGAGCGGTGTTGCTTGGGGACGGCAGGAACCTTGGGCGCCAGAAAGCGCCGGTTGGCTTCGGCATGGTTCAGGGCGGCGCGCACGTCGTCAAGATTGCGCGATACCGTCTCGCCCTTCACGCCGGGGCTGCTGTGGCGATAATCCTTGCCGCCCCACGGCACGTCATAGCTGTGCGGCTTCATACGCCACTCGCGGAAGCGGACGAACAGGGCAGGGGTGAGGTCGTTGACGACGGCGTTCACGGTCGCCTCGTCGTGAAACAGGAAACCGATGAAGGCGCGAAGGCTGCTCGCGATCTGTTGCGGCGCCACGGCCTTTTTGCCATGCTCTTTCCAGTAGGCAAGCAGGGTCGGGATGACCAAGGCCTCGTCTGCCGACTGTGGGCGCTTTGCGGCTTGTTCATCAGCATAGGCAACAAGGGCAGACTTCGCTTCATCTACGCCGCGCTGGCGAGTGCTGCGATAGCTGACCTGTCGAGTGCCGGACGCGATTTGCCAGATGTCGGGCGATTTCCCGTCCCGGCGCTTGTCGAGCCAATATCCTTTGTACTCGAAAGGCGATCCCTCGCGTGGCATTTCATGTCCTCTAATTCTCGGGCGGTCAGCAAATCTAGCAGGCCGTAATCGACCAGCTCAAGCACCTGCTCACGCGAAAGAGTGGCGCCGGTATCGTTGCGATAGGCGCGCCGCAGTTTGGACAGGATGCGCTCTGCCGTCATTCACCTCTCCCTATCGTGAAGGGCGCGACGAATTATTTGCAGCTCATTGCATTCCGGTGCGACTGCGTAAAAATATGCCTCCGCCAATTGCAACGCCTCGACCAGTTCGGTGGTGCGGTTTGGTCGGCTATGGTCGTAAGCCATATGCCATGCGTCATCTTCTGTCGCGGCGATCCATGCGCGATCATCAATCCCCGGCGCGCGCATTAGCCAGCCGCATTCGACGACAGAATTGCTGGCGTCAACGACCGTATAGCCGAGCGTCGCAAGCACGCGCCGATCCGCCTGCGTCACCTTATCCCCGCTCATCGGACAGACTCCTTGCGAGCGGCGCGGTGGATGATTGCGCAGGTCGCATGTTGCGTCCGCCATCCGCCGCTGTGGCGCTCGAAATGGCCATCACCGGCGGCAACCTCCTTGCCGCAACGGTAGCAGGTGCCGGGATAGCGATTACGCATGGCGGCCCCGGCGATCCGACTGACTTCTACGCGACCGACCGGCAGACGGGCAAGATTCACATCCCCGCTGGCGCCTACTATGTTCCGCCCAATATCTTCGACAGTCTCACCAACGCGCGCGCGCCGTTCGTCGGTTTCGAGTTTGTCGGTGACGGCAAGATGTCAACCGTCCTCATCCTTGAGACGGGTGATGAGGAATCGTGGTTCTATGACAACGGCGCCACCGACCCAAACAAGTTTCAGCAAATCCACTGGAAAGACATTGGCTTCCGGTCGGACAATTATCTCTACGGCAATGGGTTCAAGATTTACTCGGATGGCGGGCCGAAGCAGTTCCGTTGGACCGACTGCGATTTCCAGTACCTACAGAAATTCTATTACACCGAAGGCGCAGGCAATGCCGATCTGATCAAGGTGACGCGCTGCACCGGCATGTTCTACGGTGATGTGGTCACGCTGGACAATGATCAAAGCGTTCAGCACGATTTTATCGGCTCCGATATTGGCACTTACGGCAACTATGTCCGCGTGAAGCAGAATGGTGGCGGGAACGTCAACATCATCAACGCTTCGATCGATTTCATTTGGCATGAAGATTATTCGCCTGCTGGCGGCAATTTTCTCTTCTATGAAGATGACGATGCAGAAATCGGACAGGGCAATTGCACCTTTGCCTTCCGCGACTGTCGTGTCGAGGTGGAGGCGTATAAATCCACGGCGGGCGCCCCACCGTTTGGTATTGTCCGTATGGCGGCGGCTGCCACGACCAGCTTCCCGCGCGTGTATTTCGGAAATGTGAACTTCGTCAATGGCCTGACCTACACCATTGATGGCGGAGGCAATATCACCGGCAGCGAATATCGCCGGATTACAGCGGTTGACATCTAGGGCAGGCGACAGCGCTCAGAGGCGCCGGGGAATGACAACCTGCATCGAATTGTAGCCGCGAACGAAGCTGTTCGGCACGCGCTCGGGCTCCGCGGTCACGATGATCTCGGGGAATCGGGCCAGTATCTCTTCCCAAAGAATCTTCAGCTGGAGTTCGGCGAGCCGGTTGCCGACGCAGCGATGAATTCCGAACCCGAACGACAGATGACGGCGCGCGTTGGGGCGGTCGATCAGATATTCGTTCGGCCGGTCGATAACCGTTTCGTCGCGGTTGCCCGACAGATACCACATGGCGACCTTGTCGCCCTCGCGGATCGTCTTGCCGCCAAGTTCGACGTCGCGGGTTGCGGTCCGGCGCATGTAGGCCAGCGGGGTCTGCCAGCGGATCGTCTCCGATATCATCGAGGGCAAAAGCGCGGTGTCGCGGTCGAGCTTCGCGCGCTGTTCGGGATACCGGTGCATGGCATAGACCGAACCGGTCATCGAATTGCGCGTCGTGTCGTTGCCGCCGACGATAAGGAGCATCAGGTTGCCCAGATATTCTTCGGGGCTCATGTCTTTCATCGCCGGGCTGTGCGCCATCATCGAGATGAGATCGTCGCGCGGCTCGGCGCCGGCGCGCTCGTTCCACAGTTCGATGAACACCGAATAGGCCTCGTCCATCACCGCCTGAAACTCGGCCTGCCAATTGTCCGGCGTGTATAATGGGCTCTTGGCGTCGGCCGAGATCATGTCCGACCAATAGGTCAGTTTCCGGCGGTTCTCGAAAGGGAAGTCGAACAGGGTCGCGAGCATTTGTCCGGTGAGCTCGATCGAGACCTTGTCGACCCAGTCGAACGGCTCGCCGACGGGCAGGTCGTCGAGACATTTCTGCATCCTGCTGCGGATCAGCGGTTCGAGCTCGCGCAGGCGCCCCGGCGAGACCGACGGGGTGACGGCCTTGCGCTGGACGTCGTGCTTCGGCGGGTCCATTGCGATGAAGCCCGGTGCGAAATCATCGTCGAGCGTGATATTGGGGCTCGACGAGAAATTATTATGGTCGCTGTCGACCGCGACGATGTCGTGGAACCGCGTGACCGACCAATAGGCACCGCCGGAATGTTGCCCAGCCGGATGATAATGCACGGCATCTTCGCGACGCAGGCGCTCGAAATAGGGAAGCACCGCATCGCTGGCCCACAGCGATGTGTCGGTGAGATCTATTTCCTCGAGCGGCATCGTCATCGCTCGCTCGCGTGCTTCGGCGCGCACATGCGCCGCCTCCATATCCATAGAATATCTCCTCTTCCCGCGGTTCGACGCCTGTTTTGCGCGAACGGCTCCTGGTGCGCTCAACCGAGCGGCGTTGCTTCCTGTATTATTACAACTGTTGTAATGTTGATCTCACAGATTGACGCTTCCGTCAATCCTGCTTCTGCAAGCGGTGGAATCAGGCCCGGATGCGGGAGAAAAATGCGTCGATGACGGCCTTGTGATGTTCGGCGGCGGGCAAGTCAGGATAATAGACGCCGTTGAGGCCCATGCCGTCGAAGATATAGCCCAGGGTGGCGGTCTCATGGTCGATGTCAATATTGGGGCGTAGCAAGCCCAGATCGCGCAATCGCTCCAGACTGGCTCGCCAGGTCGCATTGACCCGGTTGCTGAGTTCGATCTGCCGTTTCCGCTGCGCGGGTCTCGAATAGGCGCCGGTCGTAAAGGCCAGCCAGACCTTCCACCACCGCCGCAATTCTTCGGTCGAGGGCATGGAGGCGAGAAGGACATCGCTGAATGCCTCGACGGTCTCAAAAACTTCAAAATGACGCCGCTGTTCGAGGAGTTCCACGATATTGTCGAAGACGAAATCGAGCAATTCTTCCTTGTTGCGAAAATGATAGGTGAGCACGCCGGTACTCACGCCCATTTCCTGCGAGATTTCGCGCATCGACGTCCCTTCGAGGCCAACCCGCGCGATCACATTCGATGTTGCGAGCGCGACCTCGTCGCGCCGTCCCTGCTCGGAATTGTCGTATCGCCTTTTGGGTTTTTCTCGATTTGCCACTGTGCCCGCCCATTGCCGTCCGGGGGCTTCCATCGGGCGAAGCGCAGGGCGGTGTCAACCGCGCGGGTTGCACGCGGCACCGGGAAAACTGCCCGATCGCGGCAATTGTATCCGGCTGACGCGGGGCGACCATGCTCAGAAGGCAGAAATGCCGGTGATGGCGCGACCCAGAATCAGCGTATGGACATCGTCGGTCCCGTCATAGGTGCTCACTGCCTCCAGATTGGTCATATGCCGGATGACGTCGAAGCCCGACGACAGGCCGTTGCTCCCGAGCATGTCCCGGGCCTTGCGTGCAATGTCCAAGGCCTTACCGGTGTTGTTTCGCTTCACAACCGAAATCATCTCGGGCGAATATTCATGCGCATCGATAAGGCGGCCCACCCGAAGCGACGCCTGAAGGCCGAGGCCGATCTCGGTCGCCATGTCGGCGAGCTTCTTTTGATAGAGCTGCGTTGCGGCCAGCGGTCGCCCGAACTGTTTTCGGTCAAGGCCATGCTGGCGGGCCGTCGCGTAACAGCTCTCGGCAGCGCCCAGAACGCCCCAGGATATTTCGTAGCGAGCCCGATTCACGCAGTCCAGCGGTGCACGAAGCCCCCGCGCTGCGGGCAGAAGCGCCTCGCGTCCGACATCGACATTGTCGAGATGGATTTCGCCGTTGATCGACGTTCGTATCGCAAGTTTATTACGGATTTTCTTTGTCGAAAGCCCCGCAGCGCCCTTTTCGATGATGAAGCCGCGAACCTCGCCCCCATGCGCTTCGCTGCGCGCCCATATGATGAAAAGATCAGCAATCGGGGCATTCGATATCCAGGTCTTCTGGCCGACGAGCCGATAGCCGTTGTGGATGCGTACCGCGCGCGTTTCCATCGCACTCGCGTCCGACCCCGATCCCGGTTCGGTGAGGCCGAAGCAGCCGATGATTTCGCCCCGGGCGAGGGCAGGAAGATAGCGGTTGCGCTGTTCGGGCGAGCCGTACCGAAAAATAGGATACATCACGAGGCTCGATTGCACGTTCATCATCGAGCGATAGCCGGTGTCTATCCGCTCGATTTCGCGCGCGGCCAGGCCGTAAGCGACATAGGATGCCCCCGCACAGCCAAAAGCTTCGGGCATTGGAATGCCGAGCAGCCCATGCTCGCCCATTTCTCGGAATAGGCCGGGATCGGAATAATCGTCGCCAAAATCGTCATTTACGCAGGGGCGCAGGCGATCCTCCGCAAAGGTGCGCGCTGCATCGCGGACGATCCTTTCGTCGGGCTCGAGCTGGTTCTCGATGCCAAAGACATCTGCCCAGTCGAACGCCTTCATCGCCGGAAACTCGTTGCCTGAGGATTGCGCGGCCAGGTTCGATCTGGATCGTTCGGGCGCGCGTGACTGGTGACGAGAAGCGCACCGGACGATCGCCATGGCATGGGTAGCTTGCTGGCCATCGCGTTGTTCACTGGCAAGCCTCCCGGCGAAGCGCCATCATAATATCGATTATTATCTAAAAAATGCGATTGGGTCAACGCCATTGCCATGGCGATGCTGGATCGCAAAAGTCTCCAAAATACAGGGCGAAAGTTCTTGAAATCGTTAGGATCGGTGCATCGCGAGCGATGCTCGTTTTCGAACCCCGCGTCAAAGTCTGTCCATAAATATCGATATTAATCGACTAAAAGGGCGAGCCATGATAGATGGCGCAATGGACGATTCGAAAACGATCGGACCGCCCGGCGATCACCAAAGATGGAGGGTGTACAATGAAAGTGGCGGTGTTGGGCGGCGGCGTCGTCGGGGTCACGAGTGCCTATCATCTCTCGCTGGCCGGTCACGATGTAACGCTGATCGACCGTCAGCTCGGTCCCGGTCTGGAGACGAGCTTTGCGAACGCGGGCGAAATATCGCCAGGATATGCCTCGCCTTGGGCTGCTCCCGACGTGCCACGTAAGGCGCTCAAATGGCTTTTTATGGAACATGCCCCGCTGATCCTGAAACCGCGGCTCGATTGCGCGATGCTGTCATGGCTGGTCTCGCTCCTCGGCAATTGCACTGCGCGGCGCTACGTTGAAAACAAGGCGCGAATGGTGAGGCTCGCCGAATATAGCCGCGACCAGCTTCGCCATGTGCGCGAGGCGACGGGCATCGTGTATGACGAACGGATGCGGGGCACATTGCAGCTGTTTCGCACCGAGGCGCAGCTTGATGGTATTGCGAAGGATGTCGGCGTCCTTGCGCGCGACGGCGTGCCGTTCGAGGTGCTTGATCGGCGGGGCTGCGTGGCGGCCGAGCCGGGACTTGCGCATTCGGCCGCGGATATCGCGGGTGGGCTGCGTTTGCCGGCCGACGAGACCGGCGACTGTTTCAAGTTCACCACTGCACTGGCGGACGTCGCGCGAGGGCAGGGCGCAGATTTTCGCTTTGGCGAAACCATCGAGCGGCTCATCAAGGGTGCCGACGGGATCGAGGCGGTGGTGACCGATAGAGGTGTCGTCCAGGCCGACGTCTTCGTCGTCGCGCTGGGCAGTTACTCGCCCGCACTAGTGCGGAGCCTCGGCCTGCGCTTGCCGGTCTATCCGGTGAAGGGCTATTCGATCACGGTCCCGATTGTGGACGAGCATCGCGCGCCGGTATCGACGCTCCTCGATGAAAGTTTCAAAATCGCGATTACGCGCCTGGGCGATCGCATCCGCGTCGGCGGCATGGCCGAAGTGTCGGGGTTCAATGCCGAACTTCCGGACCGCCGCCGCCGGACCCTCGAACACTCGCTTTCAGGGTTGTTTCCTGCCGCCGGAGATTTGGGGGCCGCGACATTCTGGTCGGGTCTCCGGCCGATGACACCCGACAGCACACCGGTGGTTGGAGCGACGCCTATCCCCAATCTTTTTCTCAATACCGGTCATGGGACGCTAGGATGGACGATGGCCTGCGGTTCGGCGCGCGTCATCAGCGACTTGATCAGCGGACGGCAGCCCGAAATCGAAACGCGCGATCTTGGCATCGCACGCTATAGCGCCTGACCGGAATATCGAAGCTCGTGATGAAAGGAAGAAGTGAATGACGATCAAGCGAATCGATACGGGGCCACGGATGAGCAGCGCGGTCGTCCATAACGGTACGGCCTATCTGTCGGGACAGGTCGGAACCCCCGGGGCAAGCGTCGGCGATCAGACCCGAGAAATTCTAGGTGAAATTGATCGCCTCCTCGCTGCGGCGGGAACCGACAAGACGCGTCTGCTGAGCGCCACCATTTGGCTGGCTGATATCGCCGACTTTGACGAGATGAACCGCGTTTGGGACGCCTGGGTTGCCAAGGGGCATGCTCCGGCGCGCGCTACGGGGGAATCGCGGCTTGCCGCGCCGGGGTACAAGGTCGAGATCATCGCGGTCGCTGCCGTGTAACCACCCAGGGCAGCAGTAAGATGCGCGCATATCGCCCGATGGACATCTTGGATCGGCTTGGCCGTGATCGCCGGTGACCGGGTAAGCGCATTTGCGACAGCGCCGCGCTCAGGCTCGGGGGCGGAACTGTCGGCCCGGTTGGTCAATTGTGGGTGGGTGCGCCGGACCGCCGCCGCGATGCAAGCCCTGCTGGGCACGTCCGCATCCGACTGGCAGCGTTTTGCAGACGGCTGGGACGATATGCCGGTCGATACCTTTATGGCGGACGGCGGCGGCTATCGGCGGCGGCGTCACGGCGTTTTCGAGGTCGGTCCGCGCTCGATGAAAGCCGTTCTCGGGCAACCACATTATCAAAGCCGCGCGCACAACCGGCTCAACGGCGGGGTCGATCGGTGGTTCGCCGGCCTGTCGCAGGATGTCACGGACAGCGCGGTGCTGCGGCGGATCCTCAGAACTTGCCGCGAAGTCTATACGCCGCTTGTGCCGCGGGCGGACCGCTGGCGCGCCCAAGTCCACCAGTTCCGGATCGAGGCAACGGCCAATGCCGCCGGACTGCCGACCCCAGAGGGGCGTCACCGTGACGGAGTCACGGCGGGCTTGGTAATGCTGATTGGACGCGCGGGGGTAAAGGGCGGTGTGACCAGACTTTGGACGCCCGGTGGCGATCGCCTTGCGCGTTTCGCGATGACGAACCCGGGCGAGGCGCTCTTCTTCGACGACCGCAAACTGCTTCATGATGTTTCGCCGGTTGTTGCGGCGACGGACAGCGCAGTCGGCCATCGCGACGTTCTTGTTGTCACCTTCGAGCCTGAACGCTGACCGACCGAGTACGCTCGCCGGGTCATGAAGATATCGATATATATTCTCTAATCGAGTCTCGAAAATGTAGACGGGCGTTCGCAGCGATCTAGGCCCGGTCACGCCCCCGACGGCTCGGCACAAGGGGTTTCTGATCTCTGGGAGCTGAAATGTCTCCCAGAGAAGCCGAGAAATGGGCCGTAGCACATACAGGCGTTGAAGCGCGCGCCTGCATTTCGGGTCGAAGCGAGGTCTGCCGAGTGGTTATTATTTAATCGATGTTTATTGATTATCTGTTGACATTCGATCGGAGATGTCGGAGCGTCTGCATCAGATGCCGGTCGCGCGGCGACCGAAAAACTCAGCGCGCATCGGCGCAGGTCAGCGATGGGAGCAGGACATGTATTCAATGGAAGCGGTGTTGGGCGCTCACCAAAAGCGCAACGAGGCGTTGCAGGCGAGCGCCAATCCGCTCGCTGGCGGCGTTGCCTGGATCGAAGGTGAGCTTTATCCGCTCGCCGAAGCGCGCATTCCTATCTTGGATCAGGGGTTTCTTCGATCGGATTTGACCTATGACGTGCCTGCGGTGTGGGACGGGCGCTTCTTTCGCCTTGAGGATCATCTCGAACGGCTGGAGGCGAGCTGCGAAAAAATGCGCCTGCGTATGCCGATGGATCGGGACTCGGTGCGCGCCAAGCTGGTCGAGATGGTGGCCAAGAGCGGTATCCGCGACGCCTATGTGGAACTGATCGTAACGCGCGGTCTCAAGTTTATCCGCGAATATCAATCCTATGAAAATAATCTGTATCTGATGGTCATGCCCTATGTGTGGGCGATGCGGCCTGAAATGCAGATGACTGGCGGTCCGGCTGTCGTGACCCGCACGGTTCGCCGCACGCCGCCTGGCGCAATGGATCCGACGATCAAGAACTTGCAGTGGGGCGACTTCGTCCGCGGCTGGCTTGAGGCGATGGATCGCGGCGCGGTTTATTCACTGCTTCCGGACGGCGACGGCAACATTACGGAAGGTGGCGGCTACAACGTCTGCGTGATCAAGGACGGTGTGTTGTCGACGCCGTCGCGCGGTGTCCTTGAGGGCGTGACGCGCAAAACCGTGCTCGAAGTGGCCGCGGCGAAGGGATATAAGACCGTCGTTGATTTCGTCCCCGTCGACGATCTGTACCACGCCGACGAGATCTTCGTTTGCACCACCGCAGGCGGGGTGATGCCGATCACCGAGCTCGACGGCAAAAAGGTTGGCGGCGGCCAGGTCGGGCCGATCACCCGGCAGATATGGGAAGGCTATTGGGAAGCGCATTATGACCCCCAATACAGCTTCGCAATCGATTATCCCTAAGTCGGGTAGCGGAAGCGCACCCGGCCAGTTCTGACAGCCCCGCCCCGGTCCCACCGCGGTGGGGCTGTTTGTTTCCGGGCGATGTGCACCCCGACCAGCTCTGGTGGAAGGTTTGGCGATGAAAACGGCAATGACGGAAACCGAAAGCATGCACGATGTGCGGCGCCCTCAGATATATTTCGGATGGCGGATCGTGCTGGCGCTTTTTCTGTGTACGCTCGCGCTGTTTGGAATCAGCATCTATTCCTTCATCGTGATCGCCCATCCCCTGGGGATGGAATATGGCTGGTCGCCAACGCAGACCGGCGCGGCGGTGTCGGCGATGTGGTTCGCCGCTCCGATGGCCTTGTTGTCTGGCCCCCTGATAAAGCGCTTCAACCCCTGGCACATCATCTTTGCCGGCTTGCTGATTCAGGCGGCTGCGTTCGCGGTGCTGCCGCTGATCACCAGCATCGAGGCACTCTATGCGCTTCGCCTCGCCATGGGGATCGGCAAGGTGACGTTGATCATTGCGGTGCCGGTGATCGTCACCAACTGGTTCTCGGGTCGCTTTGCAACCGCGATGGCGATCATCTGGGCTGGCGGTTCGGCTGGCGGTTTCATCATGGCGCCGGCGACCGACGCCCTCCTGCGTGCCTTTGAGTGGCGAAATGCGGCGCTCATTATCGCGGTAGCGATGGTTGTGGTCGTCGCTCTCATCGCCTTGCTGGCGCGCGGCCCGACGTCGCCCGCCGCCCTTGGGCTCGCGCCCGACGGCGTTCCGCCGTCCGCGCATGGCGAACAGCCCCCTGGCGCGACTGACGAAGGCCGCGCGCCGCTTGAATGGCGAGCGGCGCTGGCGCACGTCCGGCTGTCGGTTGCACTGCCCATGCTGTTGGCGGTCATGGGCATCGGGATGGCATCAATTGCTGTCCTGACTCAGGAGCAGCTGGTTTTGGAAGGCGCGGGCATTGCCACATCGCTTGCGGCGACTTTTCTTGGTTTGACGGCGGTCGGAAGCCTGGCGGGCTCAGCATCGATCGGCTTCCTCCTTGACCGGGCGTCGGCGTGCTGGAGCGGGTTACTGATTGCAGTCGCCCTTTATGTAGGCCTGCTCGCATTTGCGGCGCTCCAGGCTAGCGGCAGCACGGGCTTCGCGCTCGTTGCGGCGATCAGTTGCGGTTACGCCTTCGGGGCGGGGGAGGTGCTGTGGATCACTTTGACGAAACGACAATTCGGGACCGCAGCATTCACGACGACATATGGCGGATGGTATTTTGCGTTGCAGATTGGCTATGCCGCGGGCGGCGGGCTCGCCGGATGGGGATTTGAGCGTTTTGGCGCGACCGGCTTCATCATCCTCGTCGCCGCGATGTATCTGCCCGCGGCGTTGCTGAGTCTGGCGCTAAGCGGCGCGCGCATCAAGCCGGATGAACAGCGCTAGCGCCCCGCTGTCAGCCTACCGCAATTCCGTTCGCGATGAGATGTTCCTTCAACGGGGAGAGGTGCGCACCGTAGCTCCGCCAGATTCCCGACGAGCTGGTGTAGATACCTCCGCGCACCTGAGCCGCGCTTGCTGTCAACGAAGCCGTGCTGTTCTGCGCAATATCCAAGGCAGCGTCGTCCCAGCCGAGGCCGCATCGTTCGGCTAGCGAGGGAGCGATCGCGGCTGGATCGGCGACCAGATTTTCATAATCGACGCAGATCAGGCGCTCACCAAAGAGCGTCGTCCAATGGTGCATGAGGCGATCATAAGCGGCATAATAGCGCGCAAGCTCGCCAAAATCATAACTGAACGGATAGGCCGCGCCAAAGAGCGTGCGGAACATGGCGAAACAGGAATCGACAGGATCGCGCCGCACCCAGACAATCGGCGCGCGCGGAAAAGCGCGCAGGATCGCGCCGATATACAGATAGTTGAACGGCAGCTTTTCGATGATCGGCCCGGGGTGTTCGTCCGCCCCGGCCAGGGCTTCGTAATCGCGCGCGACCGCTGCGAATCTCGCATTGGCCGCACGCATGAACACATCGCCGCCGGTGTCCGGCGTGTGTCGCAACAGGGCAGACGAAAAATTGTTGGTTTCATTGTTGGAGCGCACCCCCGCCAAGCCGCCGAGGATGCGTTCCGTGAGGGTTGTGCCAGACCGTGGCAGCCCGACGATGAAAATATGCCGATCGGCGGGGCCGCTGTCTGCGGCGGGTGGCGCGCCTGCGAACGCGGCCGCGATCAACCGCATCTTGTGTTCGTCTATTGCAACATCATAGCGCAGACTTTGCCGCCGGGCCTTGGCGCCCCGATCGAAAGCGGCGAACGCTTCGTCGAACAGGCCGAGTTCGTGAAGTTCCTTGCCGAGGGCATAGGACAGGAACATCGTGTCTGCACCGTGCGGGTCGCGCGCTATCCGCTCGCGCAGATTTTCGACATTGTTGCGCTCTCGGGTCGCGCGCGCCAATTCCGACCGGAGCAGTATTGCAGGGCGCATCTGGGGATTGAGCGAAATCGCTCGCTCGCATGCGGCAAGCGCGTCCGCCAGGCGGCCAAGGCTGCGCTCGCTCGTCGCGTAATTGTACCAGAGTTGGGCGTCGCGGGGCGCGAGCTCGATCGTCCGGCGATACAGGCGGTTGGACAATTCATGCCGATCGAGCTGCATCGCAAAAAAGGCCAGCGCGTCGTTCGCGTCCGCCGTATCTGCACCAAGATCGATCGCCGCATAGAGTGCGTCGATGGCTTCTTTGCGCGCGCCCAGCGTGATGAGAGCCTCCAGAAAAAGGCTATGGACCGCGCCGACCACCTTTGCCGTGTCCACCCAGCGCTTCAGTTGGGGCAGCGCGACCGCTGCTCGGCCGCTTCGGATCAGCCGAACGATACCGTTCAATTCTTGCGGCGATGGTAACATGGCGCGAGCAATTCCCAGAACTTTGGTCGTGACAATAGCGCTCCGGCGCATGTCGATCGATAGCGTTTAGCTGTGCGGGCAATGCCTTTTGCATGTGGAGACGTTCCACATGAAGCTGAACGTGTCAGGGCCAGGCGTTCGGAGCTGCACCGTGAAGTCGTCGGCGGAGGAAGTATCTCCCGGCTTCTCGATTGTCGTGATCTTGCCCATTGTCGCCTTCCCTGGCGTGGCTCGCCGCCCGCGATGCTGTCGGCTGCCCCGCCGTGCGCCTTCGCCCGCTCGCCGCGCATGTAGAGGCAATCTAGCTGACGCTTGCAATAAGTCAATTTTAATCGGTTAAAATTCTGAAACTTTATGACGCGACCATTTTCATTGAAGTGGGCACGTCGTGCGGACTGCGGTTCTGCTCGGGCTGTGCTCCAAGCCTTGGGTGGCCAAGCTCAATCCATTTTTCGAATATATATTTGTATCATGACGGTGCCGATCGTCGAATCACCTATTGCGCCTCGTTCGCTGTTGAGAAAGCGAGTCGTGCAGCTATCGCGACAATTGGCTGCAGATTGTTCCGCGCCTGGCCCGTGTGACCGGTGAATGGCGCCACGACGGGAGGCGTCGAAAATATCTCATTTTTGGGGACTTATATTGAACTATATCGAGCTGATCGGCGGGTGAGGCGACTTGATCCTCCTCCTCCCGGCCGATTCTCAATGCCATCTTGTCAAGTCAACAAATATCGATTAAAAGTGCATCGACAGGCGAATGCGGCACAAGCTCGCAGGCTTGGCGGAGGAGCGGCGGCATCGGCAGGCGATGCTGTTTGTCTCGACAAGGGAGGAGTATGAAATGCGGTCCAGGGACAATCATATGGTCCGGCTTCTAAGCGTGACGGCGCTCGGGGGGATTCTGGCTTCGATGGCAAGTCAGCCTGCGCTGGCGCAAGAGGCGCCAACCGAAGCGCCCGCCGCAGAGGAGAGCAACTCCAACAACGATATCGTGGTGACGGCGAACCGCCGTCAGCAGGATGTTACGCAAATCCCATACAACATCACCGCAGTCACCGCTGAGTCGCTAGACCGCGCAGGGGTGGCGACGATCGAGGATCTGTCGCGGCAGGTTCCGAACCTGGTGGTGACGTCGAGCGGAAACCAGTTCCTGGGTGCGCAGCGCCAGATCATGCGCGGGCTGAACGCATCTGCCAACAACCGCAACGGCGTGGCGCTCGAGCAGAATCCGGTCGGCACCTATCTGGGTAACGCGCCCTATGCGAGCTACTTCCAGGTTGAAGACATTGAGCGCGTCGAAGTTTTGCGGGGACCGCAGGGCACGCTTTACGGTTCCGGCGCTTTGGGGGGCACCATTCGCCTGATCCCCAATCAGCCTGCGCTTGGACGTTTTGAAGGTCGGTTGAAAGCCAGCGCCGCCGACATCGCCCATTCGAAGGATTACGACTATGGCTTCGGCGGCCTCGTCAACATCCCGGTTGGCGAGACGCTTGCGGTGCGCGTGTCGGCGAGCCACGATTATGAGGGCGGTTTTATCGACACATATGGGATTTTCGCGCGCGGCAGCGACGATCCGATCGGCAAACCGATCCTGTCCGATCCCAGCCAGCCGCAGACGAGCGCGCCCTCTGTCTACAACAAGAAGGATGCAAACACGTCGCGTGTGACCAATGTCCGCGGCGCTATCCGCTGGCAGCCGGTCGCAGAACTCGACATCACAATGGCACATAATCTGTCGCGCCTGACGGGGTTCGGACCGTCGACAGATACTCCGGCCTATCAAGGCGGTCCCGATCCGCTGGCGCCGTCGATCAGCTATCCCGACACGGGCGAATATGAGGTCGTATCGCGCAGCCGCCAGCCGTTCGAGCGTACGTCGAACATGACGACGCTCGACATGAGCTATGATCTCGGTTTTGCTACCCTGTCATCCACGTCGAGCTATTTCAAAACCGACGGCGAGGTCTGGGTCGACGGTACCTGGGGCAATCTCGGGCTGCCGCCTGCCTATCTGCCCTATTACACGGGCACCCCGATCAACCCGCGCTATAATGCGATCTATCAATATGCCGACCGCACGACTTCCAAAACGCAGGAACTCCGCCTCGTTTCGAACGGCGACGGCCCGATCGATTATACCGTGGGGCTCTATTATCAGAATGAGAAGGCCCGAACCGCGTGGAACGGTCATGCGCCCGGACAGCAGGCCTATAACCAGCTTCCCGGCGTAACGACCCCCGGATTCGGACCGCTGGGTCCGGAAGAATTTATCTTTGCGGTGTCGGGTACCAATCGCTTCACCGAAAAGGCCGTCTTCGGCGAAATTACCTGGCACGCGATTGAAGGGCTCGACCTGACCGCTGGCGTCCGCGTGTTCGAGCAGAAGCTGAAGCGTTCGGTCGACAATATCCTGCCCGCGTTCGGGATATCCGAGAGCAGTGTCAATTCGGCGAAATTCTCGGACGCGAAATTCCGCCTCAACGCGACCTATGAATATACGCCCGGACACCGCGTCTATGCGACCTTCTCGCAAGGCTTCCGGCGCGGCGGGGCGAACGCCTTTGCGTTGACCGGATTCATTCGCGAGCCGGCATCACTCCTCAATTACGAGCCTGACTCGGTCGATAATTTCGAGATCGGGGTGAAGGGTCGCTTTGACAACGGATGGCGTTACACGGCGGACATCTTCCTGGCGAAATGGAAGGACCCGCAGATCGGCGGCTTTACCGCGGTCAATTTCTGGCCCGCTGTGTTCAACGGCAAAGAGGCCGAAAGCAAGGGCTTCGAGTTCGAGCTTTCGGGCAACCTCACCGACACGCTGAGCTTCCAGGGCGGCTATGCCTATACCAAGGCGACCCTGACCGAGGATTTCTGTGTCGAATCGGGTGACGGAAGCGGGGTTCCAGGCGCCGATATTCCCTGCGCGATTGTCGGGACCAAGGGCACGCCGCTGCCGTCGGCGCCGCGCCATAGCGGAACCTTCTCGTTGAACTATGAGCATGAACTCAATGACGAGGATATGATCACCGCGTCGTTCAACGGCAATTACAAGGGCAAATCGCGCATGAATTTGCCGACCCTGGGCGCCCGTTATCCGACGATCCCGTCCTATTGGCTGTTCAATGCCTACGTGGGGTGGAGTCACGGACCGGTGACGGCATCGCTATTCGCGCGCAACATCTTCGACAAGCGCACGGTGTTTGCGGTCAACACGCGTATCACGCCCTATGCACCGATTGACCTTTATGAATCGATCGGGCGGCCGCGCACGATCGGCATCGAACTTGGATATAAATGGTAACGTCGCAAAGTGGCACCAATTGGCCGGGACGTTGTCCCGGCCATTTTTTTGCTTTGGTCGGATAACGTCCCGCCGCTTTCCGCGCGCTGGCCTGCTTTCGCAAACCCGGGTCGGGCATCAATCGTCGTTCGGATCCTCCGGCGCGTCGCCGTCATAGGGCAGCTCGATCGTGCCGCCGCGCCGCACCGCATCCAGAAGAAGATCGCGCGGTTCAAGATGGTCGGGAATATACAGCCGGGCATAAGCGATCGCGGCCTTCACCGACTCTTCGAAATATTCCTCCGTAATATGGCCATGGCGCCGCACCGAAATCTGCCAGACGCTGTCCAGAATTCCGAGGCGGATTTCGAACTTCTTCTCCGGCTCGCGAATGACGGGCATGTGAAAGATGCGATTGAGCCGGTCGTAGCTCGACGTCGAAAAGGACAGGGCGAGCACCTTGTCGACATTATGCGCGTCGACGCCGCCATAGCCGCCATAGATGATCTTCAGATAGGGCGGATGGTTGTTGTAGAACTCCATCGCCCGGCGTGCATCGATCCGGTAAAGATCCTGCCAGCTATCGATTAGCCGCGCTTCGATCGGCGTCCGATGGACGTCGAGTATTTCTTCGCTGCAACGCGATGCGAGAGCGACATAGGCCGCCTCTTTCGTCGGGAAAAAATGATAGACCGATGCAGGGGGAACCCCGGCCCGCTCGGCAATCTGATAAAGGCCGATTGCGTCGGGCGCCTGCTCACGAAGCAGCTCGGCGGTGGCATCGAGCAGCGCTGCATATCGCAGGATGCCGCGCCCGCGCGAGGGTGCGCGCGGACTGACACCCCGTTTGCGCGTGGCTGTCGGCTTTTCGGCCGCAAGCTTCTCAATCGCCTTGCTCGTCGCCATGTGAACTTCCCTGTCCTGCCAGCCCGTTGCGCGGGTCTAGATGAGTGTCAAAAGCTGGGCAACCTCGGAGCCCTCGCTTTTGCCGTTAGGTTTTTCAACCAATCGCCTGTCGCGACCTCGTGACGCCTGTCATTCGGCGGTCCTGGGTCTGAGTATCTTTATCGTGCCCGAAAAGTTGAGTACTGGAGCGCCGTCGACGTCGATAATCCCGCGAACAAAGATCAGGCTGCGGCCTGCTTTGATGACATCGCCGCGGCAGGTCAGCAAGCAGCCAACGGAGGCGTTGCCCACGAACTCCGAAGCGAAGCTGACCGTAACACAATCGAGCCCTGCGACATGATCGATCGCGATCATGAACAGCGAATAGTCGGCGAAGGTCATCAGCGCGCCGCCATGCGCCCCGCCTCCGGCGTTCATATTTTTGGGCTCGAGGCGAAAGCCCGTAACGACATTCCCGTTCCCCTCGCGCTTCGCGTAAAAGGGACCGCTATGGTCTTCGAAAGGTTCGATGCCAGTCCAACTCGACCAGCCTTGCCACGCGCCCGCTTCGATCGGCGGTCCAAGCTGCGCCGCTGTCGCATTCCCGTCCGCCATTGTCATCTCCGCTGCTCGCTGCTTCACTTCTTATCGAGCGGAGAGGTGCTCTCCGGCAAGCTTAAAAATGAATAATTTTTGATAAATGGGATGGTTTCGCCACCGCCTTCTAGTGGATTTCGAAATTTTCGATCAATCCCTATCGGAATTTAATCGATTTCAATTGATTTAATGTCGGCGGCCCGACACGCTTCGGATCAGGCTTCATGGGAGTGTTCTGCTTGACCGAAACCATCCGAGAGCGGCAGGAGGCGCTTGATGCCCCGACGGCGGTCGTGGCCGCAGCCTATCTGAGCGGCCTCAATATGCTCGTGGTCAATCTTCAGCCGCTCATACTGGGGGCGCTTGCTGACTCGCATGGCCTGACCGACCGGCAACTCGGTCATATCAGTGCCATTTTCGTCGGCTTTTCGACGGCCTGCCTTGTGTCCGGGCCGTTTTGGGTTCGACGGGTCGACTGGCGGACTTTCAGCATGCTGATGGTTCTCCTCGCGACCACCGCATTGGTCAGCGGCGCCTTTCTTGCTGCCCCGGAAGCCATTCTGGCGCTTTTTGCGATTCTGGGGCTGTTGAAGGGTGGGCTCGGCATTCCCGCGTTCGCCAGCTTGGGCGACAGCAGCAATCCCGACCGCAACTATGGCGTGTCGGTCGGCTTCCAGGCTTTTTTGAGCGCCGCAGTGACTGCCCCTGCGGCGGCCTATGTGATCCCGAACTTCGGCGTTTCCGGCCTTTTTCTGACGATTGCCGCCATTGTGGCGAGCGGCCTTCTGGCGTGCCGGTGGCTGCCGCGAAAGGGCGTGGATGTTTCGGGTGGCGCGCCAGCGGCGGTCACCTCCCGCCCGCGCCCGGCGATGTTGACCACAGCGGCGATATCGGCCTGGCTGGCACTGCTGGCAATCGCCGCCTTTACCGGCGGTATTTTGGGCTTTTGGTATTTTATCGAGCGGATCGGTGTCGATCGCGGGGTGTCACATGCGGCGATCGGTGTGGCGCTCAGCCTTTGTTCGCTTGCGACGATCGTGACGGCGTCGATTGTGGCATGGCTCGGCGGACGGCTGCCCAGCCTGGTGTTCGTGTGCGCCGGGTCGCTGTTCACTCTCACAGGTTTTGGATTGTTGGCGTTTCAGGGCGAGGCGGCTTATATCGCAGGCGCCATCGCATTTGCCATGGGGTGGGGGTTGGCGCAGCCCGCTTACTACGCGGTCATACGAAAGGTTGATGCGACCCAGCGTCTATTTGTGGCGGCGCCCGCCGCCGGCGGTGCTGCGGGCGTCGTCATCGGTATGGTGGCAGGGCCGATCATCGAACTCGGCGGCTATGGCGCAATGATCATGGCAAGCGGCCTTCTGATCGTTTTTGGCGCCTTTGTTTTGGCGATCACCAGTTTATTGCATGCCCGATTGCATGGCCAGGCGCTGGGCCCGTCTGCGCCTGACCGGGAGGCTGCTACGCCATCATGAATGATGTGGGGGCATGCCGCGTGCGTTTCGATCAGATGGCGGGGAGCGAATTTGCATCGTCGGCCAGAGGCTGCGGCGCGATGTGACGGGCCAAGGCTTGATAGGCGAAATAGATTTCCGCAAAACCGATAGCCCAGACCCACCCTGCGAGAAAAAAGAAGTTGAGGACAAGGTTGGTCTCGTCGCCCGGGATCGCAATAATCCCTTCCAGCAGCGCCATCATCACGAAGCTGATGTTCACAAGCAGGATGGCCAAGGCGTGAGCGCGCTCGCCCACGCGCGCCAGCCGCAGCGAGAAATATAGAAGGAAGATGTTCGCGATGAGGCCGCAAACGAAGAAGGCGTAGGGCAGCGTCGTTTGTATCGGAGGATAAGAGAGAAGGCCGTAGGCGAGAGGAAATCCGCCGACCAGTAACAGCCACTTCGTTGCCTTTGACACGTCGTATCCGTCGGTCAGCTTGGCCAGCCCGAGCGTGGCAACGATCGGAATGCCGACGCTGCGCGAAAATGCGTCACAGATCATCGACAGATGAAATGATAGTTCGAAGCGAAAGAGGGACCAGGCAGCAAAGTTGAGCGCCGAGAAGCCGAGGATCATCCACTCTGCGCCGAGCAATATGTTGCCGCCGCGCCAGAATCGATACCCCAGGACAAAGCCGATTGCGACCAGTGCCAGCATGCCGCTGGCAATAAGCATGTCCCTTAGTATCACGTCGTGCCCCACCATATCGGAGTAATCGATTATTATCAGTTTTCTTTTGACTGCCTAGTAGAAAACGGCAAGGGGATGGTGAGCTGGCCTTCTGTCAGATCGGCTGCGCTTCGAGATCGTTGGTCGGTTCTTTTTAGCGAAGTGGCGGTGTCGGCGAAACGCCTTCGCCGGCGGCACCCATCATGGTCAATCGATGCTTGGCGGTCCGGGCAAACTATCAGTATTTGGCGGATCGTCGTTTGTTTTCTCGGGTGGAAAAACAAAACAATCGTTATAATTTTCGTTTCCCCTCGGTCGTAGGACTGCTATCGCAGTGTCTGTTTCGGGCGCCAAATGCCCGGCGCGGTCCTTGGCTGTGGCTGGAGAGACGCAGCCGTACGAAAACTTGCGAACCGAAAGGTCACGAATCGCTGGCGAATTTAGAACGATAAATATCGATGGGAGATGGGAATGGGTGTCAGATTCGGAACGGCCGCGCTGGCGGGTTGCGCGTTATTGGCGTTGTCCGCGTGCAATACGTCGAAGAACGACAGTGTCTCGGGCGGCGGTTCGCTCGACGAAGCCGAGAAAGTCAGCGAGACCCTGCTCAAGACCGGCGGCAGCGGCGACGATTGGGGCGCGATCGGTTTCAGCTATGACGAGCA
>JAFAGN010000227.1 GCA_023422695.1 Pseudomonadota bacterium | reverse complement strand
GCGCCCATTGATGGACGCCCGCTGCCGGACCTAGAACTTATAAGTACCGCGCAGACCCCAGCGGCGCAGGCTGGGGATCACCGCCGCGCCGTTGGCAAAGCCGAAATCGAACGACGACGTATAATATTTGGCGTCGAACAGATTATCGACAAAGGCCGAGACGCGCAGGCTGTCGGATTCGACCCCCAGGCGCAGATTGACCTTGTCATAGGCATCGACGCGGAACGGGAAGGTCGGACGCCCCGATGCCACCGCGGCGATGTTGTTGACGTTGGTATAGGCCGCGCTGGTGTGGAAATACTCACCGCGGACAAAGGCATTCAGCGTGTCGTTCAGCGGCACGCTATATTGCGCAAAGGTCGAAACCGTCCATTTGGGCGCCTTGGGCAGCGGCGATCCCGACAGATCGATCGTACCAAAATTGGTCCGGGCATCGCTGAAGCTGCCGAAGGTCGCATCCATGTAACCAAGGTTTGCGCCAAATTCGAACCCGCGGGTCGGCGCGGCAACCAGTTCGAGTTCGACGCCCTTGCTGCTGGCGCTCGCGGCGTTGGAGATGCCGGCGAAGTTGATGATCGCCCCATTTGAATCCACCCCGACGACGCCCGAGCTGACCTGAACCTCCTTCCAGTCGATATAGAAGAAAGCGATGTTGGCGCGCAGTTTGCGATCGAGCCAAGTCGACTTCATCCCAACTTCGTAGTTCCACAGGGTTTCGGCACCAAAATCGCTGCGGGCACGCTGCGGATCGAGTTCGAAGCCACCCGATTTCCAACCCTTCGATGCGCTGGCATAGAAGTTCACATCGTCGTTCACCTGATATTTCAGCACCGCGCGCGGCGAGAAATCCTTGAACGACCGCTTGCCCTCAACCTCGTCCAGCGGCCCGCCAAACTCGATCTGATCCTCGAACCGGTCGATCGTGTCGTGCGAATAGCGTCCGCCCACCGTCAGGCTGAGCGCGTCGCTGAATTCATAGGATGCTTCGGCAAACACCGCCTTTGACGTGATTGCCTGATTATAGTGCGACAGTTCGATGACGAAGCCTTCGGGCAAGCCGATATCGTTTTCGGCGCCTGCCGAAATCAACTCGCCATTGCGGATCTTGTCGCTCGCGACCACGGCGCCGACGGTCCATTGAAACGGACCATTGCCGACCGACTGGATCCGCAGTTCCTGCGACAGGCTTTTGCGCCGATTGTGATGAACCCCCTCGCGCAGGAAATCCTTGCTCGAAAAATCGAGTTCGCCCGCGCGGTGGAACTTGGCGGACCCGAAGCCGGTGATGCTCGTCACGCCGACAGTGTCGCCCTGCCATTCGACGCGGCCAACCGCGATATGATATTCATTGTCGACCCGCAGCGGCGCGTCATGCGCATAGTTGCGGCGGTTGGTCGGGTAAAAACCGATATTCGTATCCACCGGGCAGGAGAAGGTCACGCCAGGACAGATCGACTGGATGAAGCCGCTGATCACGCCGGTATTGATGACGCCGAAATCGTCATCGCGTTCCTTGGCGTAGTTATACGACAGGTCGATGGTCAACTGGTCTGTGGGTGTCGCACGGAGCGACAGGCGCGCCGCCTTGTAGTCGCGGCCGTTGCCGCCACCGATCGGGTGCTTGTTGCGAAACTCGCCGTCCGATCCTTCCCATTTCGCCGCCGCACGAATGGCGACGGTCGGGCTGAGCGGAAGGTTGATCGCACCGCTGACTTCGCCGGTGTTGAAGCGGCCATACATCGCATCGACGAAGCCCGACACGCCGGCGGTCGACGGCTTGGCCGAGCTAAGGCTCATCACGCCGGCCGAAGCATTGCGCCCGAAATAGGTGCCCTGCGGCCCACGCAGCACTTCGACCCGCTCCATATCCAAAAGATGCGGGTTGAGCGCGATGTGCGAAATGTTGAACTCGTCGAGATAGATGCCGAACGACGACCCGTTGCCGCCGACGTTAGAAATACCGCGGATGGCCAGGCCGAGCGCGCTGCTCGACACATTGTTACCGCTGCGGATCGGGGTGTCGGTGATAAAGACGTTGGGAGTGCTGGCGAAGTAGCCGCCGATGTCCTTGATATTGGCGCGCTCCATCTCTTCGGCACTGAACGCGGTCACCGCGACGGGAACTTCCTGAATGCTCTCGGATCGACGCTGCGCCGTGACGACGATGTCCTCGATGCCTTCATCCTGCACCGCGGCTTCGGCTTGGGCATAGGCCGGAACGGCGATGAAGGTCAGCCCCGCAGCAATCGCTGCGGCGCTGGTGCGCGCTGCGAACCCGTTCTTGAATCCTGGCTTGCGATTGATCGTCATCTGTCCGTTCCCTCCCTCAATTTCGCGGATCACGCTTTGGGTGTCCTGAAAAATCCAATAAACGCTTTAGACCTAAAATTAAAGTACAAAAATGAATATGAAGATGGATATTTTTTGCGCCCTAATCCCTGAAAATTCGCCAATTTATGAATATGATGACGAGTGAAATTGGGACGACGCGCCGACGGATCACTTCAAATGGCCGCGAATTCCGACCTCAAAAAGCGGCGAGTCCGGTCTGCGCGCGGCCCAGGATCAGGCCATGAACGTCGTGCGTCCCCTCATAGGTATTGACCGCTTCCAGATTGAGCATGTGACGGATCACGCCGAACTCGTCCGCGATACCGTTGCCGCCGTGCATGTCACGCGCCACCCGGGCGATCGCCAGCGCCTTGCCGCAATTGTTCCGCTTCAGCAGGCTGATCGCCTCGGGCGCGAGCCGCCCTTCGTCCATCAAGCGCCCCGCCGCCAACGTCGCCGCCAGCGCCAGCGTGATTTCGGTCTGCAT
Source organism: Pseudomonadota bacterium (assembly GCA_023422695.1). Lineage (GTDB taxonomy): Bacteria > Pseudomonadota > Alphaproteobacteria > Sphingomonadales > Sphingomonadaceae > Sphingopyxis. The sequence continues at coordinate 80,458 of JAFAGN010000227.1, read as the reverse complement.
ATCGGCCAGCTTCATCTGGAACAGCTGCGTCGCGGCGAGCGGGCGATCGAACTGGATGCGGGCCAAGCCGTAATCCCGGGCAGCGTGCCAACACCATTCGGCCGCACCCAGCGCGCCCCAGGCAATCCCGAACCGCGCCTTGTTCAAGCACGAAAACGGACCTTTCAAACCCTCGACACCCGGCAACAGGCGATCGGCCGGGATCGCGACCTGATCCATAACGATTTCGCCCGTCGCGCCCGCCCGCAGCGAAAATTTGCCGTCGATGCGCGGCGTCGAAAGACCTGCGTCACCGCGCAGCAGCACGAAACCGCGAATGATATCGTCATCGCATTTTGCCCAGACGACGAACAGGTCGGCGAGCGGCGAATTGGTGATCCACATTTTCGACCCGCTCAGCACATAGCCGTCGGTTGTACTGCGCGCGCGTGTCCGCATGGCGCCCGGGTCGGATCCCGCGTCGGGTTCGGTCAGCCCGAACGCGCCAGTCCACTCGCCATTGGCGAGCCGCGGCAACCAGGCATCGCGCTGCGCATCGGTACCGAACGCGTGGATCGGGTGCATCACCAGGCTGGACTGCACCGAAAGCGCCGAGCGATAGGCGGAATCGACCCGCTCGATCTCACGCGCGATCAATCCGTAGCCGACGTGGCTCGCACCCGCGCAGCCATAACCATCAATTGTCGGGCCCAGCAGCCCCGCGCTGCCCAGCTTGCGTATCAACCCACCGTCAACGCGCTCGTCGCGAAACGCATCGCGCACCATCGGCAACAATTCCGATTCGGCAAAGCCGCGCGCCGCGTCGCGGATCAGCCGTTCTTCGTCGTTCAATTGCGTGTCGATCAACAGCGGATCGGCCCAGTCGAACGAAACGCGCGCGTTCATGCCGCTTGGTCCGTGTCGGGAATCACCGCGGTTGTCTCGATCTCGATCCGCGCTTCGGGTTCGACCAGTCCGGCGACTTCGACCACGGCCATCGCCGGGAAGTGCCGCCCGATATGCGCGCGATAAGCTGCTCCGATCCCGGCGAGATTGGCGGAATATTCCTCGCGATCGACGACATACCAGGTCATCCGCACGATATGTTCGGGCCGCGCGCCGCCCGCATCCAGCACGGCAACGGTATTGCGCAAAACCTGCTCGAACTGGCTGACCAGATCGGACCCGACGAATTTTTCCGCCGCGTCCCAACCGACGATCCCGCCGGTAAAGATCGTTTCACCGCGAGCCTTGACCCCGTGCGCAAAGCCGCGCGGGCGCTGCCACCCTTCGGGCAGCAAAACCGTATTTGTCATGCGTTTTCCTTGTGTTTTTCAGCGCGCGCGGTGGCGAGATGCTGACGCGCAATGATCACCCGTTGCACCTCGGACGCGCCCTCATAAATTCTCAGCGCGCGGATTTCGCGATAGAGCGTTTCCACCGGCACCCCGTGAACCACGCCCAGCCCGCCGAATATCTGCACCGCGCGGTCGATGACGCGCTGCGCCGCTTCGGTCGCGTGCAGCTTTGCCATCGCCGCTTCGCGCGTTGTCCGTACCTGCTGGACATCGGCCGCCCAGGCGGCGCGATAGATCAGCAAAGCGGCGGTATCGATATCGAGCGCCATATCGGCAAGCTGCGATTGAACGACGGCGTTGTCCGACAAGGCAGCGCCGAACAGCCGCCGCCCCTCAGCGCGGCTAGTCGCTTCGTCGAGGGCGCGGCGCGCAAACCCTAAGGCGGCGGCTCCAACGGTTGGCCGGAAGATGTCGAGCGTTGCCATCGCGGCGCCAAACCCACTGCCAGCCGCCCCGATCAGCGCGTCGCCGGGCAGTTGCATGGCATCGAAACGCAGCGTTGCGAGCGGGTGCGGTGCGATCACCCGAATACGCTCGGCAATCCGGAGCCCGGGCGTCGCCGCATCGACCAGAAAGGCCGAAATCCCGCGGGCGCCCGGCGCCTCGCCGGTCCGCGCAAACAGCACATAATAATCGGCGATCCCGCCGTTCGAAATATAGGTTTTGGCGCCGTCGACGACAAAGCCACCCGCTACCGCGCGGGCGGCGGTTTCCATCGCCGCGACATCCGACCCCGAGTCCAGTTCAGTCAGGGCAAACGCCGCCATTTTTGCGCCCGACGCCACGTCGGGCAAATAGCGCGCCTGCTGCTCAGCGCTGCCGAACAGCGAGATCGTCCCCGATCCCAACCCCTGCATTGCAAAGACAAAATCCGCGAGCCCCGAATGGCGCGCCAACGTTTCGCGGATGATGCACAGCGAGCGCATGTCGATGCGGTCATGGACACCGCCGAACGCTTTCGGCACGGCATAGCGCAGCCATCCGCCCGCGCCCAGCCGAGCCAGCAACGCGCGGCATTGGGCATCGACATCCTCTTCGTCATGCGCCCCTGCCAGCCCTTCGGCGACACACCATGCATCGAGCCGCCGGGCAAGTTCGCGATGGGTGTCGTCGAAAAAGGGCCAGTCGAGAAAGCTGCGATCCGCCATCTCAGTTCCCCTCGAAGACCGGCGTCTGCTTCGCAGCAAAGGCTTCGAAAGCGCGGCGGAAATCCTGCGTCTGCATGCAGATCGCCTGCGCCTGCGCCTCCATTTCAATCGCTGTTTCGACGCTGACCGCCCACTCGATATTGAGCTGGGTCTTGGTCATACCATGCGCAAAGGTCGGTCCGGCGGCGAGCCCGCGCGCCGTGGCGACGGCTTCGTCATACACCGCATCCGGATCGACCAGGCGATTGTAAAAGCCCCAACGCTCGCCCTCGTCGGCGGTCATGACGCGGCCCGTGAACAACAATTCGGACGCTCGCCCCTGCCCGATCAGACGCGGCAGGATTGCACAGGCGCCCATATCGCATCCGGCCAGGCCGACGCGGGTAAACAGAAATGCCGTCTTCGCGCGCGGGGTAGCCAGACGCAGGTCGGACGCCATCGCGATGATCGCGCCCGCCCCGACGCACACGCCATCGACTGCCGCAATCACCGGCTGGGGACAGGTGCGGATCGCCTTGACCAGATCGCCGGTCATGCGGGTGAAGGCGAGCAGTTCGGGCATCGCCATTTCGGTGAGCGGTCCGATGATTTCATGGACATCGCCGCCCGAACAGAAATTGCCCCCAGCGCCCCGGATGACCACGGCCTTGACCGCATCGGCATACACCAGCGCCCGGAACAGATCGCGCAATTCCGCGTAGGAATCGAACGTCAGCGGGTTTTTCAGCGCCGGCCGGTCGAGCGTAATCGTCGCTACGCCCGCATCAAAATCCCAACCGAAATGGCGCGGCGCAAAAGTCTGCGGATCCATCAACCTTCTCCCTTTGCGACATCCGCGGCGATCGACTGTTTCAGCGCGCCGAGCAGCTCGAACAGCGCCTCGCGCTGGTCGTCATCGATGCCGCCCAGCATTCCCGCGATCCAGCCGCGATGGACGTCCGCCAATCCTTCGAAATATTTCTCCCCCTCCGGGGTCAGCCGAACGATCAGCGTGCGCCGATCCTCGCCCCATGGCGCAATCGCGACATGCCCGTCCTTTTGCAATGTCTTGACGAGCCCGGTCACATTGCCGTTGGAAACGAGCAGCGACCGCGACAGCGCGCCCATCGTCATCCCGTCGGGATGGCGCGCCAGCGCGGCGAGGACGTCAAAGCGCGGTAAGGTCGTATTATAGCCATCGGCCAGCCGCCGTTGCAGGCGCTTTTCAACGACCATCGTACAGGACAGCAACCGCAGCCACAGCCTGACATCGGGTGTCCCGGCCAGCGCACCGTCGTGCTTTTCCCGAAATGCTTCGTCGCTCACATCACTTCCCCCCCAGCAATTGCAATCGCCTGTCCGGTCATCGACCCGCTGCTCGGCAGGCACAGCCACAGCACGCTCGCTGCGACCTCTTCCGGCGCGATCAATCGGCCCTGCGGATTGAACCGGGCCAGTTCGGCGCGCGCTTCATCGGGCGTTCGCTTCGACAGGCGCGCAATCTTGGTCGCCGCCGCGTCGACAAGATCGGTGTCGGTAAAGCCGGGGCAAACCGCGTTCACCGTCACGCCGGTTTCCGCCAGTTCCAGCGCCAGCGACCGCGTCAGCCCCAAAACGCCATGTTTCGCGGCGGCATAAGCGGCGGTGTAGGCATAGCCCTTGAGCGCCGCCGTACTCGCGACGTTGACGATCCGGCCGGCCTGCGCTGCCCGCAGGTCGGCCAATGCTGCCTGCGTGCAATGAAACACTGCGTCCAGATTGACCGCCATCATCCGGCGCCACCCGTCCGCGTCGATGCGGGCAAAGGGCGTCGATTCCGCCGCACCGGCATTGTTCACCAGGATCGTCACCGGGCCATGCGCGGCGCGACCTTCGGCGAGCGCGGCCTGTACCTGGTCGCGGTCAGTAACGTCCGCCTGCGCCGCGACCCCGCCAATTTCCTGCGCGATATCCTGGATCGGCCCTGCCCGCCGTCCAACCACCGTCAACTGCGCGCCCTCTGCCGCCAGCGCGCGCGCGATCGCAGCGCCAATCCCGCTGCCCCCGCCGGTGACGACGGCATGCTGTCCCGTCAGCCGCGTCATGCCTTCAGCACCGCTTGCTGCTCCGCCGCGCGCTGCAAATTGCGGCGCAGCTGATCCATCCCGGCTTGATATGGCGGTGGAACCGCGACCTCGCCATAGCCCTGCTGCGCAGCGCTACGCAGCGTCCACATCGGATCGATCAGGTGCGGCCGGGCGAGCGCCACCAGATCGGCGCGCCCCGCCGCCAGGATCGAATTGACGTGATCGGGCTCGAAAATATTTCCCACCGCCATGGTCGCCACCCCTGCCTCGTTGCGCAATTGATCCGAAAACGGCGTCTGGAACATCCGGCCATAGACCGGTCGTCCCTCGATCGAAGTCTGGCCCGCCGATACGTCGATCAGGTCGGCGCCGGCATCGGCAAAAGCACGCGCGATCCCGACCGCCTCGTCGGGCGTGACGCCATGAGACGAAACCCAGTCATTCGCCGAGATACGCACCGACATCGGCCGCTCAGCGGGCCACACCGCGCGCATCGCCGCAAAGATTTCCAGCGGGAAGCGGAGCCGGTTTTCCAAACTGCCGCCATAGTCGTCGGTGCGGTGATTCTGCAGCGGAGTCAGGAACGACGACAGCAGATAGCCGTGCGCAGCGTGGAGCTCGACCATATCGAATCCCGCCGCGACCGCCCTTACCGTCGCCGCCGTAAAGGCATAGCGTACCGCATCCATGTCAGCGCGGGTCATCGGCCGTGGCGATGCGTTGTCAGGCGACCAGGCGACGTCGGACGCTGCCAGCAAGGGCCAGTTGCCGTCAGCCAGCGGGGTGTCCATCCCTTCCCAGCCAACCCGCGTCGACCCCTTGCTTCCGGCATGGCCCAGTTGCAGGCAGATTTTCGCAGCGCTGTTCGTATGCACAAAATCGGTGATCCGCCGCCATGCTGCTTGCTGCATATCATTGTACAGACCCGGGCACCCCGGGGTGATCCGGGCGTCGGGCGACACGCAGGTCATTTCGGTAAAGACCAGCCCTGCCCCGCCTTGTGCCCGGGCGCCATAATGGACGAGATGGAAATCCTGCGGCACGCCATCGACAGCCGAGTAGGTCGCCATCGGCGAGACTACGACGCGGTTCGCCAGCGCCATATCGCGCAACCGGAACGGCGCGAACATTGGCGGCGTGGGCGGATTTTCCGGATCGACCGGCGCACCCGTCGCCTGCTCCAGAAACCAGCGCTCGACCGACTCCAGCCAGTCGCGGTCGCGCTCGCGCAAATTCTGATGACTGATCCGCTGGCTGCGGGTGAGCAGCGAATAGGAAAACTGGATCGGATCGAAATCGAGATAGCGATCGAGCGTTTCAAACCATTCGGTCGAATTGCGCGCCGAATTTTGCAGCTTCAGCACCTCAATGCTGCGTTCCGCCTGATATTCCGCCAGCGCGTCGGCGCGCGGTAGACCCGGGCGATTCAGCACCTCCGCCAGCTTGATCGCATCCTCCAACGCCAGCTTGGTGCCGGACCCGATCGAAAAATGGGCTGTGTGCGCCGCGTCCCCGAGCAGCACCAATTTGTCGTGGGACCATTGATCGCACAGCACGCGCCGAAAATTGAGCCACGCCATCGATCCGAGCAGATGGGTCATATTGCTCATCAACGGATGACCATCGAGTTGGCGCGCGAACAGCGCCTCGGCGAACCGACACGTCGCGTCCTGATCCATCTCGTCAAGCCCCAGTCCGCGCCAGGTTGCTTCCGAACATTCGACGATAAAGGTCGATAGTCCTTCGTCAAACCGGTAAGCGTGTGCCCATACCCAGCCGTGCGGCGTCTGCTCGAACGCGAAGGTGAAGGCATCGAACACCCGGGTTGTACCCAGCCACACAAATTTGTTCGCGCGCACCTGGATATCGACGCCCAGATGTTCGGCGTAAGCATCCCGAAACCGGCTGTTCACCCCATCGGCGCCGATTACCAGATCATAGTCCGCATATTGCGCCAGATCGGCTGCGAACTCATGCTCGAAGAAAAGATTTACCCCCAGATCGCGCGCGCGATCCTGCAGAATCGCGAGCATCCGCTTGCGGCCGATGCCGATAAATCCGTGTCCGGACGATCGGATCGACTGGCCGCGGATGCAAATTTCGATATCGTCCCAATGCGCAAATTCGCCTTCGATCGCAGCGGCGCTGACCGGGTCGTTGGCACGAAGATTGGCGAGCGTCTGGTCCGAAAAAACGACGCCCCAACCGAAGGTGTCGCCCGCGCGATTGCGCTCGAACAAATCGATGTCGTGCGCCGGATTCGCAAGCTTCATCGAGATCGCGAAATAGAGGCCGGCGGGGCCGCCCCCCAGACAAGCAATGCGCATCGAACCATCCTCACCAATAATGATTTAGACTTAAAACGATTCGCACGGGTTTGGCAAGACGTATCAGCCGACGGCGTAGAAAGGCGAACTGCCGCTGAAATTTTCGCTACCGCAGAACCCCGTCGTCCGGAGCGAGGAAAGATTGATCACGGACCGAGCAGGGATATTTGTCGGTCGAAGAATTCGTTGCTGCCGCAAATTTTGTCTCGGGCTGAGACGCAGCGACCGCAACGAAACTTGTGCGCTTTTCTCCCTAATGCTAAGAGACTTAGGCATCACGCGGGGGCGGGGGCAAGTTTATGGTACAGTCTGCAACGCAGGTCGATTCAATCCCTAAACCGGTCGTCGGATCGGCAGCACCTTGGTTCAAGGCGCATGTTCTGGATGTGAACCCGCAATATACTTTTCACACGGTGGCCGGGCGTGCCGTTGTGCTGTTTTTCATGGGTTCGGCGACGAACGACAGGGTGCGGGCGGCGCACGATCAGTTGATGGCCGACCCTGACCGCTTCGACGATACCCGCAGCTTGTTTTTCGGGATTACACTCGATGCGGCCGATCATACGGCGGGGCGCGTCACGACCCGGCTACCCGGCATCCGCTACATCCTCGACAGCGACCGCGCGGTCAGCGAGGCTTATGGCGCGTGCATTTCGGGCAGCGATCATTACGAACCCTATATCATCGTTCTCGATCGCCTGCTCCGCGTCGCCGGACGCTATCACCTGCCCGACGCCGACAAGGCGCTTGCGCTGATAGATGCCCTGACCACCGAGGGCAAACCCGAGGATTGGGCGCCCGTCCTGTCGGTCCCGCGCGTCTTCGACCGTGCGACCTGTCAGCGCCTGATCGCGCTGTACGACGCCGAGGGCGGCCAGGATTCAGGCTTCATGCGCGAGGTCGATGGCAAGACGGTGTCGATCATCGATCACAGTCACAAGCGTCGTTCGGATATCACGATCAAGGATCAGGACTTCTGCCGCGCGCTCAGCGCGCGGGTGAACCATTGCGTGCGCCCGGTGATCCAGCGCGCGTTCAATTTCGATGCGACCCGCATGGAGCGCTACATCGTCGCCTGCTACGACGCTTCGGTCGCGGGGCATTTTCGCGCGCACCGCGACAATACGACGATGGGGACGGCGCACCGCCGCTTTGCGGTGACGATCAACCTGAACGATGATTTCGACGGCGGCGAGCTGCGCTTCCCCGAATTTGGCACGCGCACCTATCGCCCCGCCCCCGGCGGCGCGATCGTTTTTGGTTGCGGCCTGCTGCACGAGGCGACGCCGGTCACCCGCGGGCGCCGCTACGCCTTTTTGCCCTTCCTCTATGACGATGACGCGGCGGCGCAGCGCGAGGCGAACAACCAATATCTGGGCGAAGGGGTCGGCGCCTATCGGCAATAGCCGCCGCGCCGCGCGTCAAAGCTCAATCGAGATTTTCACATTTTGCGCTTTGATTCCGGCGAGTGCCGCGATGCTGAGTTTCGCGGCATAGATCATGATGCTCAGCCGCTGCGGATTGGCCAGACCCGCGGGGATCTCGCCATGCTCCCAACCGGTCGCCAGCATGGCGTCAACCTCGTCATCCGGAACCGCCGCTTCGAGCCCGCCGACGAGTTCGAGCTGCGAGATGCCGAGGACGCTCGCCAGCACCCGCAGATTGCTGAGCCTTGGCTGCGTTTTTCCCGATTCCCACGCCCAGATCGTCGGCCTGCTCAGGCCGGTCCGTACCGCCAGTTCCGAGCGGCTGATGCCGCATTGCTCGCGATAGCGGCGAAGCCGCGACGGCAGCGGCTCGGCCACATCATATTCGATCGGGCGGGCCGAGGCGCTCATGACCGATGCGGTTCCTGTCGGAGGCGATCGGCAACGCAAATCAGCGAACCGCGGCCTGGCCCGGGTCCGGTGCGGATCGACAGACGGTCGTTCTCGCCGATGACGTTCCTATCCATTGACGCCCCCTCAAGTCCCGCGCCACGATCGGAGTCATTTGCCAGAAATCGCAGTTTTCCGTCATTCCCCGATGGGGACATCCGTAAATCCGCCTGTCCCGCGATTGCACAGAAATTGCGGCGGCGCGCACCTGCCTTTGCGCGCTAGAAGGCCGTTCCCAGCGAGATCGAGAATTTCTTCGAACGATCGCCTTCCTGCCGGACCACGGGCTGCGCAATGTTGAAGCGCAGCTTGCCGGGTCCCGCATTGAAGGCCAGCGCAACGCCGACCGCGACGCGCGGCTTTGCCGAGTTGCCAATCAACCGCTCGCCCGCGATCAATTCGCCTTTCGACGCGCCAAATACCGACCCCGCATCGACAAACACGCTGGGCGTGGCGCCGACCTTTTGCATCGCGCCTTCCAGCCGGAACGCCACTTCCAGCCGTCCGACATAATAGGCGCGGCCGCCGATCGCCGTCGGGGGCGCAACCGGCGCCTTCAGCGGCACGACCTTTGGCCCGATGCCGCGCAGGTCGAACCCGCGCATGCTGTTGCCGCCGATATAGAAACGGTCGAAAAGCGGGATCGTCCGCCCCCCGATCGGCTCCATTATCCCGCCCTCCAAGCCAAGTGACACGTCGAGCATATCGCCGATCCGGTGGTGGAAATTGCCCGCAACGCGGAGCCGGGCATAGCGCGAAGTACCGCCCGGACCGGCAATCTCCGGGGTCAGGCGCAGCTGAAATCCACGCGTCGGATCGACCGCCCTGTCGCGCCGATCCAGGGTGAGCCCGACGCTCAGGACCGAACTGCTCGATCGACCCAGCGCATTGCAGAACGGGCTTCCGTGCAGCCCGACGTCGCATTGCGCATTTTTCTGGCGGATCAGGAAATCCTCATCCGAATATCGGTAATTTGCCGCGACGCGCAGCCCGCGCCCGAGCGGTTTTCCGGCATAGAAATTGACCCCGCGCGCGGTCTGGCGAAACACCGACGATTTGCTTTGCGCATCGAAGCCCACCGCCGTCGAGCGCGAGTAAAAAAAGGTCGGCGCCAGCGACAATTTGCTGCCCATGAAATTGGCATCGGCGAGGCCGAGTTCGAACAGGCGCTGGATCTTCGAATAGCGCGCCGACGCGGTGATGTCGCGGCCGGGGGCGCCGATATTGGTGCGGGCAATCTTGACGGTTCCGACCGGACCTTCCAGCGACGAATAGCCGCCCGAAAAGGCCAGCCCGCCGCGCGGCAGCGTTTCGATCGACAACAGGTCGGTTTCGCTGGCTTGACCGTCGGCACCGTCGATGCCGGTCACGGCATCGGACGCCATATCGGTCTCGCCATCCTCCGCAGCCTCGCCCGGCGCCGGCGCCATGCCCAGCTCCGACGGGTCGGGGCGCCCACCCAGCGCGGCGCGGCGCGAACCGGCATCGCCCAGCCAGGGCGCCGTCGAGACATCGGCATCGAACGCCGGAAATTTGCGCATCGTCGCCGCGGCTTTGCGGCCGAGCCGTGCCGTACCGTCAATGGCGAAGCACGGCGGCCCCATCCGGTTTTGCGCCGCAACGACACACGCCAGATTGACCATGTCCGCAGGCAGCGCAGGCAGGTCGAACGCAGTGATCGGCGCCGACGGGCCGAACCGGATCGCGATGTCTGGCTTCAATCCCGTCGGGATCGCCTTGGCCGCGGCCCGCGATGAACGGCCACGCGTTGCTGCTTTCGCGCCGTGCGCGACGCCACCCGCCTGCAACGCCGATACAGCACGCTTACCTGCGATCTTGCCCGCTTTGAGGGCGTGGCAGTCGGCGCACGCCGCCTGCCCCGACGCCGCCGCCTCTGCCGTACGCGCGATCAGCGCTTGCCGCCGCGTCCCGGCGTCGCCCAGCCATGATGGTTGGTGAACGCCCACGTCCAGGCTGGCGAATTCTTCATCGAAAGCGGCCGCCGCAACGGGTCTGGATTCGATCCCACCCAAGCGGCGCCCCTCACCCGGTGAAAGCGTAGCTGCCGCTACTGACGGCGCAATCGGCGCGTCCCAATCGATCTCCAACGGCGGTCGCGGGCGGGTATCCGGGTCCGCATCGGCCATCACCGTCGGCGCGCTCACCCTCGCCAGATCAGGCGCAACTGATGCCGTCAGGACCAGAGCGTCGGAGCTATCCGCCGCGGGCGTGATGGCAACCCCCGTTTCCATCTGATCGAGCGGCCGTCCTTCCTGAATCGACAACACCCGGGCCATCGCGGTCGATTGGCGAAGGGGGACATAGGGCGGCGTCTGGACGATCTCGCGCTCACGCGCATGGAGCGATCCGGTTTCGCCGACGCAGAATATCACCGCGACGCCCAGCGCGGTGCCTTGCACCGCCTGGTGAACGCCCCGGAACAATATTCCGTAACCCGCCAACCTCTTACCCCTGTTGTGCCGGTCGACCCCGGCTTTCACCCTGGCTCAATTCGCATCGGGATCACCCCTCGCGGAAAGAGCGATTGAAACTGTCGATCATCGGCTGGAACAGATATTGCAGCAGCGAACTCGACCCGAGATCGATATAGACCTCGGCTGGCATCCCCGACATCAGCTGGACATCGGGATATTTCTTGAGCTGCGCCGCCGAAATCTCGACGATCACCTTGTAATAGATTTGCTGCGCGTCCTTGTCGTAAATCGCATCGGGGCTCACTTCCTTGACCGTCCCGATGAGATTGGGGATCACGCGCGCCTTGTACGGGGTCAGCTTGATTTCCGCCTTCAATCCCTTGTGCACGACGTCGATGTCGATCGGACGCAGACGCGCCGACACGACGATCTTTTCGGACGTCGGCACGATGTCGAGGATCGGCTGGCCGGCGCCGATAACGCCGCCCGGCGTGATCAGCCGCAAATTGGCGACCCGGCCCGCGATCGGCGCCAGCACCTGCTGACGCGCACGAATGTCGCTGCTGACCGTCAGCTTTTCGCGGGCTTCGGCGATCTGCAACTGCACCTGGCGTTGCAGCCCGCTCGCCTCGAGCACCGCCTGCCCGCGCAGCGATACCATCTGGGCGCGTGTCTCGCCGATCGTATCGCGCAGCCGGTCGAGATTGTTCGTGAGCTTGCCGCGTTCGCCGTCGACCAATGCCTTTTGCCGTTGCAGCGCGAGCAGCCGCGATTTGCGCTCGAGCCCTTCGTCGACGAGCATGTCGACGCTCATCTGTTCATCGTCGAGCAGCTTCGCCTGATCGCTCAGCGCCGCGATCTGCGCCCCCGAACTGCGAATGTCGGCATTCGATTGGCCGATCCGCTGCGACAATATCTGTGCCTGCTCGGCAAGACCGCGTCGCCGGGAAGCGAATTCGGCATTGGAAGCGGCGATAATCTCCTTGACCTCGGGATCCCTCGCGGCGGCCAGCAATTCGGCGGGATAGCTGACGGTGGGCAGGCCCAGCCGCTCGGCGGTGAGACGCGCATCCTGCGCCAGCAGGCCGTAAAAGCTGGTCCGCAACGCGGCATCGGACGCCTCGCTCTGCGTCGCGTCGAACAGCACGAGCGGCTGGCCGGCGCGCACCTCCTGCCCTTCCTTCACCAGAAACTGACGCACAATGCCGCCTTCCAGATGCTGCACCGTGCGGCGGCCACCACCTTCGGCCTCCAGAAATCCGCTCGCGATCGCGGCGCTATTCAGCGGTGCGGCCCAGCTCCAAACGGCAAAGGCGAGCACGAAGAGGCCGATCGATACCAGCGCGAGCCGCATCGACCCGCTCACCCGCGGACCAGCCGCATCATGATCGGGCGACGGCAGCGCAAGACGCACCGGCTCGCCATCCTCGCCCAGGCGAAATGGAATGTTCATGCTTCCATTCCCCCTTGTTTGAACATCGCCGGGCTTGCTTTGCTGGGGCCGCCGGGAGGCACTGCTTCGCCGGGAGGGATCGACCGCCGCTTGCCCGCCATTTCCTCAACCACCGTCCGGGCATCGCCGAATTTCGCGACCTGCCCGTCCATCATCAGCAAGATCTTGTCCGCCAGTTCGAGCAGATTGGCGCGGTGGGAGACGATGATCGTCGTCATGTTGAGCGCCTTCAGCTTCTTGATCGTCGCGAGCAGCGCCGCATCGCCCCGCGCATCGAGGCTTGCGTTGGGCTCGTCGAGCACGATCAGCGGCGGCAGGCCGAACAGCGCGCGCGCCAGCCCGATCCGCTGGCGCTGGCCGCCCGACAACTGATGCCCGCCATCGGTGAGGACGCAGTCATAACCGCCGTTGAGGTGCAGGATCATCTCGTGACAATCGGCCAGCTTTGCCGCCGCGATCACATCGGCATCGCGGGCATCGGGACGAAAGCGCCCGATATTCTCGCGGATCGATCCGGGCAGCAGTTCGACGTCCTGCGGCAGATAGCCGACGTTCGGCCCGAAATCGCTGCGCATCCAGTCGAACGTATCGGCGCCGTCGAGCCGCACATGCCCCGACAATGGCTTCAGCACCCCAACCAGCAGGCGCGACAAAGTGGTCTTACCCGACGCCGACGGCCCGACGATCGCCAGCGAGGTTCCCGGCTCGATCGCGAAGCTGACATTCTTCAGGATCGCGCCCTTCATGCCCGGCGCCGCATAGGTCAGATTTTCGACCGCCATCGCGCCCGACGGCTTGGGCAGCGCCATTTGTGACGGACGCGGCGTCGGCAGGTCGCAAAAGCGCGACAGGCGCTGCAGGCTTTCGCGCGCCAGCACGAATTGTTTCCAATAGCTCATCGCCGCCTCGATCGGCGCGAGCAACCGGGCGATCAGGATCGATCCAGCGATCATCGCGCCGCCGGTCAGCTGCTGATCGAGCACCAGCAAGGCACCGATGCCGAGGACGGCAACCTGCACCAGATTGCGAACGAACTTCATCCACGCCAGGATCTTGCTCGACTCGAACTGGGTCCCGTCCACCGCCTCGGTTTCGGCGATATAGCGTTCGCGCCAGTGGGCGATGGTGTCCTTGCCCATCCCCATCGCGTCGATAACTTCGCTGTTGCGAACGAGCGACTCGGCATATTGCATATTGGCGGTGGCGAGCGCCTGGGTATCGCGGATCGCCGTCCGCGTGATCCGTTCATTGTACCAGGTCAGCCCGAACAGCAGCGCAGCACCGACCGCCGACAGCAGCCCGAACACCGGATGCAGCAGAAACACGACCAGCAGGTAGAGCGGCACCCACAGCATATCGACGACGCTGAAAACGGTCGGGGTCGAGATGAAATTCTTGACCTGCGTCAGTTCGCGGAGCGCCTCGAGCCGGACGTTCGGCGCGATCAGCCTCTGCTCGAGCGAGCGGAGCAACAGCGTCGGGCCGAGCTGCTGCGCCATCCAGGTCCCGACCCGGTTGGCGACCTGTTGCCGGATGCCGTCGAGCATCGAACCCAGCGCAACGACCAGCGTGATCGCCAGCGCCAGGAAGAACAATGTGTCCTTGCTCTGGCTGGTCAGCACACGGTCAAAGACCTGCATCATATAGAGCGACATGGCGAGCGCCGCCATGTTGGTGATCGCCGAGAACAGGATCAGCCGGACCGCGATCGGCTTTTGCGGGATCAACAGCTTTTTGAGCAGATTGTCCGGATTGCCAGACGCCCGCCCCGCGGCGAGGGGATTCCAGGCCATGCCTATCGTCCCAATTGTGCAGAGCTATCCGCCGCGTTCAGCGGCAGCACCAGTCCCGAAATCAGGCCGGCGAGCTCCATTTGGCGATGAACCCCCAGCTTGGCGCGGACGCGCTTCAGATAGGTCCGCGCCGTCTCTTCCGACAGGCCGCACCCTTCCGCTGCATTGCACAGGCTGCTCGATTTCAGAAAATGCCCCAGAAACCGCTGCTCGGACGGCAGCAAGCCAAGCGCTTCGAGCAGCGAGGTCGGTGCATCGACCTTGCCCGGCCCCATGATGATCACCATCGCGCAGCGCGTCGTGCTGTCGCCGGTGCGCGACTTGGCGGAGATGACATAGGCCAGACGCCATTCGCCATCGCGGCAGTCGAGCCGGAATACATCCTCGACCGGCGCATCGGGCGCCGCTGTGGCAGCACGGCGGATGCTTTCGCGCAATTGCTTGGCCTGCCCGGGGTTGGCGGCGACGATCGCACCATCGGCAGCCCGGATCAGCCATTTGCGCTGTTCGACCAGCCCGTTCGCCGCACTGTTCAGAAACAGGGGTTGGCCATCGGCCGACAATAGCGCCATCGCCATCGACACCCGGTCAAACATCCCTTCCAACATGGCCGAACGCTGCGACTGCTGGGCGAGCTGCGCCACCCCGGTCGCCGATTCGGCGAGCAGCGGCGCGATCAATTGCAGCGAGGACGCATCGGCATCGCTGAAATGCGCGGCGCCGCCCCGACGAAAGAACAGCGCGCGAATGGCCTTGCCTTCGCGCTTCATCTGAATGGCCATGCCGTGATGCAAGGCACCTTCGGCGTCGGGATCGACCGGCCCCTGTCCGGCACCGAACAGCGCACCGGAGAACTGGAAATGATGCACCGGCTGTTCGCCGATCCGCGTCCAGACGTCCTCCATCATCGCCAGCAGGCGCCGGGTTGCCGCCGCATCGCCGCGGATCTGATCAAAGCCGATCAGAAAGGCATGACGCTGCTGCCCTGCACCCGGCAAGGCGACCGTCAAAATCGCCGATGTGACATCGAATTGCGCCAGATAATCGTGCCAAAGCCGCCGGGTGTTCGCCGCGACATCAACCGATAGCGGATGGTCCGCCATGACGTCATGATCTTCACCGCCCGACACCCCTTCGAACAGGTGCGCGTCGTCGCGGATCGCTTCTGCATAATGCGTCGAAAATTCCATTGTCGCAGACATTATGGCCCCCAAAAAACACCCATCCCGAAGCGAGGCCAAAGCTCGCCGCAGGCGTTTCACGCGCGACCATGATGTCTGGCGCGATGCTCTGGTTACGGGCCAGAACGCACGCGCCGACCGGGGTTGCCTGAAGCATTTTTTACCCGGCATTAGCTGTCGATTGACGCGAATCTCTCGATAGCGTCGCCCGCCGTGACGGATGCTGGCGACGCCATTTGTCTATTTCGATTCGGCGGATTGAGTCTATTATCCCCTCGGACATATCCGTTAGGGTAGTTTCCCGTTCCGCCACCGCGCATTACTCTTTGGTAACTAAGAAAAGAGGGGTCGGCACTCGAATCTGCGATGATTCAGGAGGGGTGACGTGCGGAAATCATGGACTTTTTGGGCGAGCGCCTTGAGCGCTCCCGCCGCTGTAGCGACGTTTGCCATCGGCGCGACTCCGCTGTTCGCCCAGTCGGCCTCGCCCGCGGTAGCGCCGTCGAGCACGATGGCCGCGCTCGCCCGCCAGGTCGTCATCTCCAACCCCGACATTGCCGCGCAGCGCCATCAGGTCCGTATCGCCGCCGCGCGTTTGCAGTCCGCCGAGGCCGGCTATCTGCCCACGATCGAGGCGAATGGCACGGTGCAGCGGCGCGAGATCGACATCAAGGACGGCAGCAACGCCAAAGACGCACGCTACACCGCCGGACAGGCGGGCATCGAGGCGCGGTTGCGCTTCTATGATGGCGACCGGACGTACAACTCGGTACGCATTGCCAAGGCCGAGCTGGAAGCGACCAGCGCCGGATTAGATGCCATCACGTCGGAAACGCTGCTGGAACTGCTGACCAGTGCCGCCGACGTGCATCTGAACCGCAAGGTGCTGCAATATTCCGAGGCGCAGAGCGAGGCGATCGGCGAACAGCTGCGCGCGACATCGCGTCGACTTGAATTCGGCGAAGCCACCCGCACCGACGAGGAACTGGCGCGGGCGCGGCTGGCGACCGCACAGGCAGGTGTGCTTGCCGCGACCGAACAGGTCAGCGTCGACGGATTCCGGTTTCGCAACGTCAGCGGCCAGTCGGGAACGATGGTCCCGCCGCTGCCGCCGCTGGCCGCCGTTCCCTCCTCGCTTGCCGCAGCCCAGAAACTGGCGCTCGATGCGGCGCCGCGGCTGCGCGCCGCACGACTCAACGCGCAGGCGGGCAAGTCGGGGGTCAAGTTCGCCACCGGCGCCTTGCTTCCCCAGCTCGATGCGGTCAGCGGCTATGACTATCTGACCGGCGGCGCGACCAACACCTTCACGGGCAAATATCCGGACGATCGCTCGTCGCTCTATTATGGGTTGGAGCTGCGGGTGCCGATCTTCCTCCCCCGCGACCATGCCGAGGTCCGCCGCGCGCGCGCGGTCCGCGATCAACGCTTGTCGCAAACCGACATCGCATTGCGCAATGTGGCGGAGGATGTGGCAGGTGCCTGGACGCGGTGGCAGTCGGCAAAGAGCACGATCGCTGCCGCCGAAACGGCGGTCGGCGCGACCCAGGAAGCCGCCGAGGGCATCAAGAAGGAAGCCATCGGCGGCAACCGCACGCTCACCGACGTGCTCAACGCGCAGAATGAGTTGCTGAACGCACGCGTCACGCTGGAACGCGCGCTGCGCAACGAATTTGTCGCGCGCGCCAGCCTGCTGGCGGCGACCGGCCAGCTCGATACCAAGGCGATTCTCGACGGCCGGTGTTGCGGCGCCGATACCAGCGAGCGCCCCGGCATGTCCGCGCTTGGCAGGCCCGTCTTGACCAGCGCCGGAAGGGTGGCTGCGGACCCCGCGACATCGCCGCGCCCGCAGATGTCATCGCTGGGCCAGAGCCCGGATCGCGGCGGCGATGACAGCGTCACGCCGCCGGGCAATGCTGCGCGCCCCGCAAGTTCGGCGCTGGGCCGCAAACTTAACTAGCAAGCAAGTTTTCTTTCCAGACTGTTCTGTTTCGGGATTTTCCGAAACGGAGGAATTCCGCGCGTTTTCACGAAATTGTGCACCATATACGCTGTCAACCTGACCCAAAATGAACCACATCACAAAATTATCGGTCATGTCCCCAAGCAGGAATGTCCGGTCCCCCTGCCCCGCCATATCCCATTGTCATGGCCCTGAGCTTTCGGGGTCATTGGGGGGATGATCGAGCCGAGTCGGCGACCACGCATCCCTTGCGACCCATGAAAGAAGAGGATAGCGAAATGCCTACTGTAGGACCTTCTAGCGCACCAACCACCGCAAAGCTGCCCACCTCGCGAGGGCAAGTACTGGGAACCAATGCGGTCGATTTCATCGACCTGAACGCGATTACGTCGACTGCTGCACTGCCGTACAACGCACGCGGCAACGGCGGCAACGACACCGTTTATGGCAACAACTTCGACAACGATCTTTATGGCGATGCAGGCGACGACAATGTCATCGGCCGCAGCGGCAATGATCGCGTCGATGGCGGCACCGGCAACGACACGCTGATCGGTGACCAGGCGGACTTCGTCGTCAACGGACCCGGCGATGTCGATTATATCGGTCTCGACAATGGCGCAGCCGACGGCAACGACACGCTGCTTGGCGGTGCTGGCGATGACACGGCCTGGGGTGGCGGCGGAAACGACTATATCCGCGGCGATGCCGGCAATGACACGCTCAACGGCCAATCGGGCGATGACCGTATCGAAGGCAATGCCGGCGACGACGTCATCGACGGCGGCTCGGGCAACGACAACCTGTTCGGCGGCACCGAAACCGACGTGATCGCAGGTGGCACCGGCGACGACTATATCGAAGGCGGCACCAACGCCAACGGTGTGGATCAGATCAACGGCGGCGATGGCAATGATGTGATCTTTGGCGACAATGGCGTGGGCCGCAAAGCCGACGGCGATTTTGCTTACAACCAGAGCAATTATAATCGCGGCAATGGCCATGCCGACAGCATCTTTGCCGGCGAAGGCGACGACCAGGTCTTCGGACAGGGCGGCAATGACTACATCGACGGCTGGGAAGGCGACGATCTGCTTTGGGGTGATGACGGCAACGACACCATCCTCGGCTGGAACGGAAGCGACCAACTCGACGGCGGTGCAGGCGATGACGCGCTCTACGGCGAAAACGGCGATGACGAACTCAACGGCGATGACGGCAACGATTTCATTCGTGGCGGTGCCGGGTTTGACTTCGTTCAGGGCGGCGCTGACGACGATGACATCGGCGGCGGCGACGACGACGATACGCTGAACGGCAACGACGGGAACGATCTGGTCCACGGCGACGCGGGCAATGATCTGATCTGGGGCCAGAGCGGCGATGACGCGCTGTATGGTGACGACGGCGACGACGTGATCCGCGGCAACGGGGATCCCTTCTTCGATCCGCAAGACCCGTCGACCACCGACAACGACTTCATCTCGGGTGGTAACGGCAACGACACCATCAACGGTGACGAAGGCAACGACGTTCTCCAGGGCAATGACGGCAACGACCTGATTGCTGGTGACGCCGGCAACGACAACATCGATGGCGGCGACGGGGACGACAACCTCTCCGGTAACGACGGCAACGACGTTGTTGTGGGTGGTGACGGCGACGACGTAATCTTCGGCAACAACGGTGCCGACAATCTGTCGGGCAACGCCGGCGACGACCTGATCTATGGTGGTCTCGGCAACGACACCATCAACGGCAATGGCGGCGACGACACGCTGGTCGGTGAAGGCGGCAACGACAATATGTCGGGCGGCGCTGGCGATGACGTGATGTGGGGCGACGCACAAGGCGATGTCAACGGCATCCCGGGTGGTGGCAACGACACCATGTCGGGCGGCGACGGCAACGACAATATGAGCGGCGGCTTCGGCAACGACGTGATGAACGGCGATGACGGCGACGACAGCATCTTCGGTGACACCGGCGCGGACACCATCAACGGTGGCCTCGGCGATGACTATCTCGAAGGCGAAGCCGGCAACGACACCATCACGGGTGGCGAAGGCGACGACCATATGTCGGGTGGCACGGGCAAGGATCTGTTCCTGTTCGATGCGACCGATGCATCGCCGGGCTTCGGCTTCGACGTGATCGGTGCGCCGGGCTTCCTGGGATCGGGCCGCGACTTCAACCTCGCGAACCGTGACACGCTGGTCTTCGACATCGATGCGGGCTTCGATCCGGCCGTCGACATGTTCGTGATCACCGGCGACTGGGACGGCCAGGGCGACGCGCTCGACGTGTTGGTCTTCACGTCGGCTGGCTCGGGTGTCATCATCGAAGACTTCTGGGAAGGCGCTTCGGCTCCGATCGCGGCGCTCGCTGCACTCGGTGCCTATGACTCGGTTGCTGCGATCAACACGTACAGCCAGGGCAACGCGTCCTACGACATGATCACGTTCGTCTGAGGACAAGGCTTCGTACGGGGAGCCACTCCTCGACGGACCTCTGCTAACTGGAGGGCAGGCCGCGGCCTGCCCTCCTTTTTGTGTCTGGGGAACAAAGGCTTTTCGTGCGCCGCCAGACCAATTTGCATCGGCCCAGTCAGGCAAATTTCACAATGTCCCCATCAGGGAATGGCGGGAAACCGCGCTTTCGGCCAATTTTGACACAAGGATGACAGGCAAGAATCATCCGGACGATGCCTGCTTTAGCCGAGCAGGTCTGCAGAGATTGGGTGTAACAAGAGTAAGAATTCTGTCGACGACCCGGCGGCAATTTCGCCCTCCGACAATCGGCAGATTTATAGTTCGGCCAGCTCCCGCTGGCTAGCCGTGTCCGCCGCCACGCCCCCTGGCGGCGGCCGGCGTCGACATTCCATCCATCGTCACTTTTGCGCCGCGAACGATCGTCCGCAACAAGAGTCCGGCCATGATGCACGCGTTCCTCCTGTCCCTTTCGCTGGCGACCGCCGCGTTGCAGCCGCCGCCATCGGGCGACGCCCCTGCGCTTGACCTTCCCGTCGAGTGCATCGTCGGCCAGACCTGCCTGATCCAGAAACTGTTCGATCATGATCCCGGCCCCGATCGCCGCGACTATCGCTGCGGACTGCTCACGACAAACGGTCATGACGGGATCGACATTCGCCTGCGCACGATGGCCGACATGCGGACCGGCTTTGCCGTCCTTGCCGCTGCCCCCGGCACGGTGCTCCGGACCCGCGACGGCGAACCCGATGCCAGCGTCGCGGATCGGGCCGGGCTGGACGGCAAGGATGCAGGCAATGCGGTGGTGGTCGATCACGGCGGCGGCTGGCAGACCCAATATAGCCACCTGCGCCAGAACAGCATCAGCGTCCGCCCGGGGCAGCGCATCACGGGCGGCGAACACATCGGGTTGATCGGCCTGTCGGGCAACAGCGAGTTCCCGCATCTGCACTTTACCGTCCGCCATCGCGGCGAGGCGGTCGATCCCTTCATCGGCACCGCTACCCCACCCGCCTGCAACGCCGAAGCGCGGACCGCGGGCCTCTGGACGGCGGCGGCCGCCCGTTCGCTCGCTTACCAGCCCGCAGCGGCCATCGCTGCCGGCCTCGCCTCCACGGTACCGCCCAAGCCGGTTACCGATCGCGATCCGCCGCCGATGCTCGCCGGCCGCCAGGCGCCACTGATCCTGTGGGTCGATGCGATCGGCGCGCGCGCCGGGGATCAACAGAGTTTCACGATCAGCGGCCCGAACGGACAGATCGTCCACGAACAGCAATCGCTCGTCGAAGGCGGCGGCCTCAGCTGGTTCGCCTACAGCGGCAAACGCCCCCCGGCGGCGGGCTGGCCCGGTGGCCGCTATACCGGACGATATATGTTAAAGCGGGGTGCGATCATTGTGGCCAGAATCGAGACATCAGGATCGATAAAATAGATTATCAATTTTGATGATATTGAGATCAAATATCTCCCAAATTTTATCAAATTTTCTAACTGTCATGATCAATTAATTCTCAACATGAGCACATCAAGATCATGTTAATAAACATATTATATTGAACACATATTCAATATGTGACAGTTTTCCCAAAATCTCCTAAGCTAGATAGCGATATTAATAGAAAATTAACTCATAAGATAGTTTTATTATACAAAAGTATAGGTGCCCATACCGAAAATTGCCATTGCAGAATCACCCCCCGAGGTTTGTATTTCCGGGGTCAGTGACAAGGCACGGGCACAGGTCGCCAAAGAGAACCCAGCACGATCACAAGAGCTTGCATTGCTGCTCCGCGCGACATCCGGCGCGGGAACGTGATGCTGTTCGCCCGTTTCCGCAGCGGCCCCCGTACAGGTCGCTGCCGCGTGACCAGCGAACATCGAGGTGCAGGGGGCATTAGGCGATGGAATTGAAGCGGAATGAACAGCTTGGCGAAATCGCCACCATAGCCCGCGCCATTCCGCCCGGTGCGACCACCATCCAACCTGTCGATGGCGTCATCCAGCTGCCGCCCGGAACGCGGCTCGACGCGATCAAGCTTTCGGGCAACGATCTGGTCGTCACCCTGCCCGACGGGCAGGTGCTGGTCATCGTCGACGGCGCGCTGCGTATTCCGCAAATCAAGGTCGGCCCGATCAACATTCCGGCGCCCACCGTCGCCGCGCTGATCGCCGATCAGGAGCCGGAACCCGCCGCGGGCCGCCCGCAAAGTTCGGGCGGCAATTTCGCCCAAACGCCGGGCGACATTGGCGACCCCTTTGATTTGGGCGACCTGTTGCCCCCGACCGAATTCGGCTTTTTCCGGAGCACCGAACGACAGGTGATCCCCGGGCTACCGGACAACAAGCCCAGGGTTCTGATCACCACCCCCGACCAGACGGTCGGCGTCACCGCCGCGACCGCCGCCGTGTCCGAAGCGGCGCTCGCCGCGCGCGGCGCCGAGCCCGCAGGGACCGACCCCGCTTCGCCGCGCGAATCCACCAGCGGCACGATTCAGATATCTGCACTCGACCAGCCGGTTGTCGTCGCGATCAACGGCACCACCGTCACCGTCGTCGGCCAGGTCATCGCGACCCCGCTGGGCCAGGTGACGATCACCAGCATCACCCCCGGCCTGATCGGTTACACCTACACACTGACCGACAACAGCACCAACCCGGCCGCGACCGATCTTGTCATCATCACCGTGACCGACAAGGACGGCGACATTGCCACCGCGACGCTGACTCTGACGATCGAAGATGATTCGCCGATCGCGCGTGCCGACATCGACGACACGGTTCCGGGCAGCACGGCACCGCAAAGCGGCAATGTCATTACCGGCGTCGGCACCGCCACCGGCGCGGCGGGCGCCGACTCTCCCGGCGCCGACGGCGCATTGATCACGGGTGTGCGCGGCGCATCCGCTACCGACTTCAGCCCGACGGGAACGCCGGTGCAGGGCCAATATGGACGGCTGGTGATCTCTCCGGACGGTAGCTACGCCTATATCCGGTCGGCGGGAACGCCCGGCGGCGTCGAGGACGTCTTTACCTATCGGCTGACCGATGGCGACGGCGACGTATCGACCGCGACGCTGACGATCCGGATCGGCGACAGCGCGCCCAGCCTGATCCTGCCCGTCGCGGGCGACGACGGCACTTTCGTCGACGAGGCGGGCCTGCCCGAGCGCGATGGCGAAAGCGCCGGATCGCGCGACGGCGACGGTTCCGACTTCACCTTCGGCGTCATCCAGTTTGCGTCTGCCGACGGGCGCGCCGGACTGACGATCAACGGCGTCGCGGTGACCGAAGAGGGCCAGGAAATCGAGCTGGAAACCGGCACCTTCTACATCATCGCGATCAATCCGGATTCGATCGAATATTTCTTCTGGCTGACCGACAACACGCTGGGCGACAATGCGTCGCAACTGATCACGGTCGGCATCACCGATTTGGACGGCGACACCGTAAGCGCCAGTTTCGAAATCGACATTATCGACGATGTCCCCGAAGCCGTCGCCGATTTCGACAGCGTTCCCGCGGGTACCTTTGGCCCCGCCACCGGCAACGTCATCACCGACGCCGAAAATGACGGCGGGCGCGATTTCCCCGGCGCCGATGGCGCCACCGTGACGTCGGTGTCGGGCAGCGGCGATCCCGTCGCAGCCGGAACGCCTGTTTCGGGGCTGTACGGCGTCCTGACGCTGAACACCAACGGCAGCTACAGCTATGTCCGCAACCCCGGCACGCCCGGCGGTGTGTTCGACACCTTTACCTATCGGCTGACCGACGGCGACGGCGACTCATCCACCGCGACGTTGCGGATCGCCATCGGCGATGGCGGCGTCACGCTCAAATTTCCTGCCGGTAACGACGACGGCCAATTGGTCTCGGAGGCAGGCCTCCCCACCGGATCTGCGCCCGACAGCGGCGGCGCCACCACCGAAGGTTCGATCACTTTCGCGGCGATCGACGGCGTGAGCACGGTCCGCATCAACGGAGAGACGGTCACAGCCGTCGGCCAGACGATCGCGGGCGACTTTGGCATCCTCACCATTACCAGCATCACGGCGACATCGATCGGGTACAGCTATACGCTGACCGACGTCACCAGCGGCGACGATGTCAGCGAAAACTTTGGCGTCGTGGTGACCGACCTCGATGGCGACAGCGCCAGCGGCACGCTGAGCATCGTGGTCGAGGACGATGTCCCGACGGCAATCGACGATCTGGACTTGCTGGAAGCGGGCAGCGCGTCGACGGCTGACGGCAATGTGCTGACCGGCGTCGGCGGCGACGATGCGAACGCCACCGATGGCGAGGCCGATATTCAAGGCGCCGATGGCGCCAGCGTCACGGCCATTTCGTTCGGCGGCGAAGGCGGTGACATCAACGGCCTGACCTTTGGCGCCTATGGCACGCTGCAGATCGCGGCGGACGGTAGCTATCTCTACACCCTCGACGCGGAGAACCCCGATGTCGCCGGGCTCGATGGCGATGACGAACTGACCGAGACGTTCGAATATGTCATCACCGACGCTGATGGCGATGAAGCCACCGCGACACTCACCGTGGTCATCCGCGGCCGCGACGACATCGTCACGATCAACGGGCTCAATCCCGATGGCGCGGAAGCAACAGTATCGGAAGCGAACCTTTCCGACGGGTCGTCGCCCGACAGCGACGCGCTGATCCAGACCGGCAGCTTCACCTTCAGCGCCGCCGATGGCGTAGCCGCGCTCACGCTGGCGGGCGAAACGATCGCTGCTGGATTGGTGATCACCACCGACCTTGGCATCCTGACCATCACCGATTTCGAACCGGTGTTCGATGCGGCGGGCGACATCGTTGGCGGCACGATCAGCTATAGCTACGAGCTTGTCGACAACAGCCTGCTGCACAGTGGCCCGGCCGATGCTGCGCTGACCGAAAGCTTTGCGATCGAGATCACCGACAGCGACGGCACCGTCGCGGCAGCCACGCTCGACGTCCTGATCCAGGACGACACCCCGGCGGCGGAAGCCGACGAGGGCGACGTCGGCGAAGGCCAGACGCTGGAAGTCGATGCTTCCAGCGGATTGCTCGTCAACGATATCCCGGGCGCGGACGGCGCCGAAATCCTGGGCGTGCGCGCGCTGGGGGGAAATCCATCAGCACCCGCCATTGGCGGCGTCGGCGCCGTGATCGCTGGCCTGTACGGCCAGCTCACCGTCGCCGCCGACGGCAGCTATATCTATGTCGCCAACGCGAACATCGTCCCGCCCGACGGCGCCGAGGACATTTTTGTCTATACGCTGGCGGACGGCGACGGCGACCGCTCGACGACGACGCTTACCATCCGCCTCAGTGACGCAGGGCTGTCTGCCGAGGCCGTGCAGTTGCAGGTCGACGAAGCGGCGCTGACCACAGGCAGCAATCCCGACAGCGATGCTGAAACGGCATTCGGCGACCTCAACGACAATGTCGCGGGTGGCACCGGCCCGTTCGAGTTTAGCCTGGTCGGCAATGGCGTCGGCACCCATGGCACCTTCACGCTCAATCCCGACGGCACCTATCTTTACACGCTGACCGGCAATGTCGATGGCGTGACCGCGAACAACGGTACCAACCTCGTTCCTGCGGTTGAAACCTTTACCTACAATGTCACCGACGCGTTCGGGAACGTCACGCAGAATGTGGTCGTCATCGACGTGATCGACGATGTCCCGGTCGCAAGGTCGGCCCCGTCGATCACGGTCGCCGAAGACGCCGCCGCAATTTCGGGCAATCTGCTGGCCAACGACACACAGGGCGCCGATGGCGCGACGGTCACGTCGGTGACGATCGGCAGCACGGTCGTGGCGGTTGCTGCAACCGGCGTCACTACTTTCAGCAACGCCAACGGCACCTACACCTTCCAGGCAAATGGTGCCTGGAGCTTTGATCCGGTGCCGCAGATCAGCGTGTTCCCGATCCACGTCGATTTCACTTACACGATCACCGACGGCGACGGCGACCAGTCGTCGGCGGTGCAGCAGATCCGCCTCGCCGACGGGACTTTGCCGACGGCCAGCGGCCCGATCCAGCTGACGGTCGATGACCAGCATCTGGAAAATGGCTCGACCCCGTCGGCAGTCCAGCCGGTGTCCACCAGCGGCAATATCGTCTTCACCCCCGGCTCCGACGCGATCGCGTCGATCGGCTTCGGCGACATTTCGATGCTCGACGGCGGGCTCAGCTGGACGCTCGAATCCGACAACCAGATCATCGGCTGGGACGCCGACGAAAATCCGGTCATCGTCATCGACCTGAGCGTATCGGGCAATGTCGCGACGGTCACCGTGACGCTGCAATCTAACTACGCGCTGCACCCCGATACGACGCTGGACGATCTCGTCGATCTGGGTTCGCTCGAAGTGATTGCGACGGACGCCGACGGCGACGTCGTCGCAGGCACGGTCAATCTGTCGGTATCGGACGATGTCCCGTCGATCACGGCCTTGTCGCCCGCGGCGGGAATGCTGACGGTCGACGAAAGCAACCTCAACGTCAATGCGACCGCCAACTTCGCCAGCCTGTTCAACATTGTGACCGGGGCCGACCAAGCGGGTAGCAGCACCAGCTATGCGTTTCAGGTGACCACCGCTTCGGGACTGATCGACGTCGCCACCGGTTCCAAGATCGTCCTGCAAGTGGTTGGCAACGTCGTCGAAGGCCGCCTGCAGGATTCGCCATCGACAGTCGCTTTCCGGCTGACGGTCGCCAACAATGGACAGGCGACGCTCGACCAGATTCGCGCCGTCCGGCATCCCGATACGACCAATCCCGATGACATCGTAACGCTGTCGCCGACGATCATCCGGTTGACGGCGACCGTCACCGATGGCGATGGCGATCAAGCCTCGGCCTGGCTAAACATCGGTTCGACGCTGGTGTTCCGCGATGACGGCCCGTCGATCGACGCGACCAATGTCGACACCAACATGATCACCCTCACCACCCAGGACGCCGATACGCGCGGCAGCGCGTTCGACGTCGCGACCGCCAATTTCTCGGCGGCTTTTTCGACTGCTCTGGTGAATTTCGGTGCCGATGGCCCCGCGGATGCGGGCACGGTCACCTGGACCTATTCCCTTGTGCTGGGCTCGGCGGCCGCGACCTCCGCCCTGACCAGCAACGGCGTGCCGGTCACGCTGGCCCTTGTCTCCGGCGAGATCGTCGGCAGCGCGGCCGGCACGCCCATTTTCTCCATCGCCGTGAATGCCGCCACCGGCGTCGTCACGCTGACCCAATTTGCCGAGATCGACCACCCGCTGCCGGGTTCGTCCAGCAACTATGCAGCGCAGCTCGTCGAACTCGCGGCCAATCTGGTCGAACTGCGCGGCACCGCGACGATCGTCGACCGCGACGGCGACAGTATTTCGGATACCGTCGCGGTCGATCTGGGCGGCAACATCCGCTTTGCCGACGATGGCCCGTCGATCACCGCGGGCGGCGCTGCGGCAACGCTGACCGTCGACGAAAGCGACTTTGCGACCGATGCGACTGTCAATCTGTCGGGGTTGTTCACCGCAACGACCGATTTCGGCGCCGATGGCCCGGGGACCGTCGCCTATGAACTGGGCGTCACCGCCGGCGCGAGCGGCCTGATCGACTCGCTCACCGGCGAAGCCGTCATCCTGTCGATCGAGGGCGGCGTCGTGTTCGGGCGCACCTCTACGCACGAGGTGTTCCGCATCTCGGTGGCACCCGGCGGGCTGGTCACCTTCGACCAGTCGCGCGCCATCATGCACACGCCCGACAGCGGTCCCGACCAGACGAAATTCCTGTCGGGCAGCAATCTGATCCCACTGACCGCAATCGCGACCGACGGCGACGGCGACACCGCGCGCACGACCGCCGACATCACCGGCCAGTTCGCAATCCACGACGACGCCCCGCAGGCCGTGCACGATGAAGACAATGTGTCGCGCGACGGCGAGATTTTCGCCGACGGCAATGTGCTGACCGGGATCGGCGGCACCGACATCAACGGCATGGACGGATCGGCCGACAATGGCGGCGCCGACGGCGGACTGACCGTGATCGGCGTCGCATTCGGTGCAAGCACCGGAACCATCGGCGCTGCCCTCGCGGGCGACTATGGCTCGATCGTGATCGCCGCGAACGGCAGCTATCGTTACGATCTCGACCCCAATGATCCGGCGGTCATTGCGCTCAATTCAAACACGACGCTGACCGAAACCTTCCACTACACCGTGCGCGACGCCGACGGCGACACGTCGATTGCGACGATCACCATCTCGATCACCGGCGCCAATGATTTCCCGATCGCGCGCGCCGACACCAATTGGGTGCTCGACGGCGTCAGCGGATCGGACCCCAGCGCGTCGGGCAACGTCCTGCAGGACATCGCGCATCCCGGCGCGCCGTTCGGCACCTTCGCCGACGTCGCCGACAATGATCCCGATCTGGAGGCGATCACCGTCACCTCTGCGGGGACTTATGTCGGCCTTTACGGCACGCTGGTGATCAACGCCAATGGCAGCTACACCTACACGCTTGACGAGGACAAACCCGTCGTCAACGCGCTCGACAGCGGCCAGACGCTGACCGAAAGCTTCGCTTATACGATCAGCGACGGATCGCTGTCGGTCGGCTCCACCCTGACCATCACCGTGTTCGGGACCAACGACGCCCCGACGATCGGCACCGCGATCGCGCGGGTATCGGAAGAAGGCCTGCCGAACGGGCTGCCTGATACAGCGCCGAACGCGACGCTCGACACCACCAACAGCACCACCTTCGCCGGGACGCTGGCGATCGGCGATGCCGACGCGGGCGAAACGCTGACCGCGACGCTCGGCAACCCCGGCGCGGTGCTGACCGCAGGCGGTGTCCCGGTCACCTGGGCTGGCGTCGGCACCAGCACCCTGATCGGCTCGGTCGGCGGCTCGGAAGTCATCCGCGTCACCCTGGGCTCGAACGGCGCCTATACCGTCACGCTGTCGCGCGCGGTCGATCATCCCACCGTCGCGCTCGAAGATATCAAGGACTTCTTCGTCCCCGTGTCGGTGTCCGATGGCACCACGACGACGACCAACGCATCGGCGATCCGGATCGTGATCGAGGATGACGCGCCAAACGCTGTCGGCGAAACCGGATCGTCGTCGCAGCCGATGCAGGACGTCAACACGCTCTTCATCCTCGATTTCAGCGACAGCATCGACGACGGCGAACTCAACGTCATGCTCGAGGCGGTTCAGGGTGCGCTTGCGCAGCTCGACAGCGCGGCTTCGGGCGCCCTGACGATCAAATTCGTGATCTTCTCGTCGGGTTCGTTCGCCTCCGAATCCTTCGCGTCGGCCGCTGATGCGAACGCCTATCTCGACTCGCTCAACCCGGCAGCGGGCGGCGAACGGCCGTCGGAGGACGATATCGGGGTAAACACGAACTACACCGGCGCGATTCAGACGGCGCTCGCCAACTTCACGGCCATTCCCGGGGCGAGCAACCAGGTCTTCTTCCTGAGCGACGGCAATCCGAACCAGCAGACCCAGATTATATTTAATCCCGGTCCCACGGTCGGCAATTCGCTGACCGCCGCCACCGCGACGGCGTGGAACAATTTCGTCGACAACAACAATGTCAACGTCACTGCGATCGGTATCGACAACAACCCGCTGCAACCGCTGAACATCCAGCGACTGCGCGATATCGACCTGAACGCGGCGCCGAACAACGAACCGATCCTGGTCGATGATTTCGAGGATCTGGTGGCGACGTTGCTGTCGGTGATCGTCCCGTCGGCGGTGTCGGGCGACCTCGACGCCAATGACTTCTTTGGCGCCGACGGTGGCCGGTTGTTGTCGATCACCATCGGCACGACGACCTATACTTGGGATGGCGCGTCGAGCATCGGCGTGTCGAGCGGCGGCAGCATCGCCGGAAACACCCTGAATGCGATCACCACCCCGATGGGCGGGACGCTGACGCTGAACTTCGCGACGGGCCAGTATAATTATCAGCCGCCCAGCCCGATCACGGTCACCGCGACCGAGGCGTTCAATTACGTCATCACCGACCGCGATGGCGACACCGCGACCGCGAACCTGTCGGTCACGATCACCGCGCTCGCACCGCCGATCGCGGTCGATCTGGACGGCGACGGAGTCGAGTTCGTGTCGAATGCGGCGGGGGTCAGCTTTGACTATGATGGCGACGGCATCGCCGAAACCACCGCCTGGGTCGGCGCCGACGACGGCTTGCTGGCGATCGACAAAAATGGCGATGGCAAGGTCAGCAACGGCGCCGAACTGGTGTTCGGCGGTGCGGGCCTGTCCGATCTGCAAGGTCTGGCCGCGGCCTATGACAGCAACGGCGACGGCAAGCTCGATGCCGCCGACCCCGATTTTGCGAAATTCGGCATCTGGCGGGATGCCAACAGCAATGGGGTCACCGACGCGGGCGAATTCCGCTCGCTGATCAGCGAGGGCATCATCAGCATTTCGCTAACCTCCGACGGACAGGCATATACCGCCGCCGACGGACAGGTGCAGGTCAAGGGCGAAGCGCTCTACACCCGCGCCGATGGCAGCACCGGCAAGCTCGCCGACGCGGCGTTCGCGACCAATTTCGCCGATCAGCAGCGAATTGCCGCGACCAATGGCACCGCGGGTGTTTCAACCGCGATGCTCGTCGCCGGACTTGCCGCGGCGACGCCGCTGGCGGCGAAGCCTCCCGCCACGCCCGACGGCGACGCTGCGGTCTCGGATCAACAGATCGGGGTTTCCCGCGAAGCCGCCGAGCAATCGTCCGACATACCTGCGGCCAAAGCCGACGGGCTGGTCCGCGAATATTTCTCCGGCCCGGCCACGGCCCGGATCGAGCCCGAGAGCACACAGCGCGCGATGGACGAGGACGACCGTCGCGAGGCGCAGAGCGACGAAGGCGATACGGCGGCGCCCGACCCGACCTATGCCCAGCTGCTCGCGGGGAGCGAGCTCGATCTGCCGCCCGAACCGGCAGCCGCCGCCGCAACCGGCGATCAGATGCAGATGGCGCTGCCGTCGCAAGCGGTGCTCGATCCCGCTGCGGCTCCGCTTGAGACGATCGTCGCCGCCGCGCTGGAGGGGCCAGAGGTCGAACTCGACGTGCTGCTCGGCCCGGCAACGCCCGCCGAACCGGTGCTTGCCCGCATCATGCTGGGTGATGGCGGAGCCGTCGGCGGGGTCGGCGACGCCGCATCGGGCCACTCGTTCATCGCCGATCTCGCGCAGCAGCACGTCGTGGTGCAGCTGGAGCAGATGGCGTCGGCCGGACACGCCTGAACCACCGGCAGCGATGCCGGACATTACGAAACACCGGCGCAGGTGAAGGATCACGCAGAAGGATCTTCGACTTCGACCGGATAAAAGCAGGGGACTAAAGATGCCGAAACTTCGTACCGCAGCCTTGTTGCTCACCGCCGCCGCCCTCGTCGCGACGCACGATGCGGGCTGGACCCAGCGGATCGAGCTGAAGACCGCCGTTGAAACCGCGGTCCAGACCAACCCCGAAATCAACCAGGCGGTCGAAAACAAGACCGCGATCGAGTTCGAGCGCGAGCAGGCGCAGCGCCTGTTTGCCCCGCGTATCTCGGTCGAAGGATCGATCGGCATCCGCCGCCTTGAAAACAGCACGCGCCGCGCGCTCGGCATCGCCGATAACGAACTCTACCCGATGGAAGGCGGATTGAGCGTCGAGCAGACCCTGTTCGACGGCGGGGTTCGCCGCAACGAGGTCAAGCGCCAGGCCGCGCGTACCGACGGCGCCGCGTTCCGCGTCGAAGAGCGCTCG
This sequence comes from Pseudomonadota bacterium, assembly GCA_023422695.1. Classification (GTDB taxonomy): domain Bacteria; phylum Pseudomonadota; class Alphaproteobacteria; order Sphingomonadales; family Sphingomonadaceae; genus Sphingopyxis. The sequence continues at coordinate 48,617 of JAFAGN010000227.1, read as the reverse complement.
CAGTTTATCGCGCTTCAGGTCACGCGCCAATATCTCGACTATCTGTTGCAGCAGCGGATCGTCGCGGCGTCCGAGGACAATATCGATTTCCACAGCAAGCTGGTGACCGACCTGCGCGAAGGCGTGGCGAAGGGTTCACTGAGCATCGCCGACCAGCAGCAGGCCGAGGAGCGCCAGCAAGCGGCGCGCGCGCGCGTGACCGAGGCCAATCTTGACCTCGTCAACACATCAGCCTCGTTTCGCACCCTGACGGGACTCGATCTGGTCGATGGCGCGGCCTTGCCGCCCTCGCTCGCCGCCAGCATTCCGGCCACGCTGGAAGACGCCCTTGCCCGCGCCCGCGAGCGCAATCCGCGCGTGCGCGAAGCGCAGGCCGACCTCGACGCCGCGCATTCGCTTGTCCGCAAATCAAAGGCCGAAATGTCGCCGACGCTTGCACTCGAAGGCAATGCGAGGATCGGCGACGACATCGACGGCTTCCGCGGCGAAACCAACGATCTGCGCGCCGGACTGGTGCTGCGCTGGGATATCTTTAACGGCGGCCTCAAGCGGTCGAAAGTGCAGGAAATGTACCGGCGCGAACGCGAAGCGCGCTTCCGGATGGACCAGATGGTCCGCGAGGCCGAAGAGGATGTGCGCGTCGCGTGGAACACCTGGGACGCGCAGGGCAAGCTGGTGAAAGAGCTGGAGGAACAGAGCCGCGTGTCCGACGAACTGCTGCGCTCGTACCGCGCCCAGTTCAATGTCGGCCGCCGCTCGCTGCTCGACGTGCTCGACGCGCAGAACACCCGCTACAACGTCCAGGTCCGCACCGAGACCGCCAAATTCGCCCAATTCTATTCGGAGTTCAAATTGCTCGCGGCGCTCAACGACCTGCTCGCGGCGATGGATGTTCAGCCGCCTGCCGCTGCCGCCGCAACCGCGCGCGAACGCTTCAAGGTTCGCCCGACGCCTGAAATGAATTCCGAAGCGATGCGGGATCCCACATGAACTATCCGGCCGACGCCCGCGGGGCGCGGCGGTCGCGCCAGCCCTCCCCCGCCACGGGTTTCGAAGCATGGCGCAGCACCCCGGCGCAGGGCGATGAACTGCTCGACGCGGTGGCGACGATCGCCGCGCTGTTCGAGCGCCCTTTCTCGGACCTGCGGGTCAAGAAAGGCCTGGCGCTCGACGACGACGGACTCGTGCCGCTTGATCAGCTCGACCATGCGCTCGATGCCGTCGGGCTGCGCTGCCACCTCGTGCGACGGCCGCTGGCAGCGTGGAATGTGCAGGACGTCCCCGCCATCCTGTTGCTGGACGACGACCGCCCGCTGGTGCTGACCGCGATGGATGACGACGGGTGCTGGGTCCGTTTGCCCGGCGCCACCGGCGACCTGCAGATCGATCGCCGCCTGCTCGAAGCTGCCTATACCGGCCAGGGGGTCATCATACGCCATGATCCCGCCAGCGAAACCGCACGCGAACGACCGTGGGATGAAGCGGCAAAGCAGCACTGGTTCTGGAGCGAAGTGTGGAAGGAGCGCAGCCAATATGGCTATGTGATGTTCGCGTCGCTGCTGATCAACCTGCTCGCCTTTGCGATGCCGTTGTTCACGATGAACGTGTACGACCGCATCATTCCCAACAAGGCGGCGGCAAGCCTGTGGATGCTTGCGCTCGGCGCGCTGTTTGCCATCGCGGTCGAATATGGATTGCGGCTGGCGCGCACCGGGCTGATCGACGAGGTTGGCCGCGGCATCGACGCGCGGCTGTCGCAGCGCCTGCTCGACAAGGTGCTCAACCTGCCGATGGCGACCCAGCGCGGCAGCACCGGTGCACTCGCGCGCCGCGTGACCGATTACGAACAGGTCCGCGACTTCTTCGCCTCGACCACCGTCGTGCTGGTGACCGACATCCTGTTCCTGGTGGTGTTCGTCGCGCTGATCGCGGTGCTCGGCGGCTGGCTGGCGGTCATTCCGATGGTGGCGATGGTCATCATGCTCGCGATGGGCTGGGTATTGCAGCGGCGGATGAGCGCCGCGGTCGCCGACGCACAGGTCGATGCCAGCATGTTGCAAACGACGTTGGTCGAAACGATCGGTAGCCTGGAAACCGTCAAGGCTTGCCGCGCCGAGGGCCGGATGCTCGGCAAATGGCGCCGCCTGTCGGCATCGAATGCCTATACGCAGGAAGAGATGCGCAAGCTGACCGCGACGGCGGTCAACCTCGCAACCTTGTGCCAGCAGGCGACGGGCATCGCGCTGATCATCGGCGGCTTCTATCTGTTCAACGCCGGGACCATTTCGATGGGCGCGATCATCGCGATCGTCATGCTCGCCAGCCGTTCGCTCGCACCCGTCGGCCAGCTCGCCTTCCTGATGACCCGCGGACGGCAGGCGTTCGTCACGCTGAACAGCCTGCAACAGCTGATGGATCAGGATGACGAGCGCGAAAAGGGCAGCCGTTCGATCACCCCCGAAGTCCGCGACGGGCGATTGCAGCTCGACCATGTCAGCTTTCGCTACCCCGATACCGACCGGGAATCGCTGGCGGGCGTCAGCCTGATCATCGAACCCGGCGAACGCGTCGGGTTGATCGGCCGCGTCGCATCGGGCAAGTCGACGCTGGGGCGGGTGCTGTGCGGCCTCTATGATCCCACCAGCGGCAGCTATCGGATCGATGGCCTGGAAAGCCGCCAATATGATCCGCACGATCTGCGCTCGACGCTGCGCTTCGTCGGTCAGGATGCCGAGCTGTTCAGCGGCACGGTGCGCGAGAACCTGATGGTCGGTGCCAGCGACGCCGACGACGCGACGATCATCGACGCGGTTCGCCGGTCGGGCGCCGACGAATTTCTCGGTCGCGACACCGCGGGTTTCGATTTCCATATCGGCGAGCGCGGATCGCGGCTGTCGGGCGGGCAACGCAGCTTTCTGGTGCTGGCGCGCGCGCTGATGAGCCCGGCGCATCTGCTGTTCCTCGATGAACCGACGGGTGCGATGGACAGCCAGACCGAGAAGCATTTCGTCGATCGCCTGCAAGCCGCGATCCCCGCCGATCAGACGATGATCATCGCCACGCACCGGATGACCGTGCTGGGATTGGTCGATCGGCTGATCGTCATGGACAATGGCCGGATCGTCGCCGACGGACCGCGCGACGAAATCCTGGCGCAGCGAGCCGCGTCATGACCGCCGCGACCGCCCGGCGATATGGCACCGTCGCCCGCGACGACAACCGCCGCACCATCAAGTGGCTGGTGATTATGGCGGTGGTCGTCACCCTGCTGACCTCGCGGACGATGTGGGATCAATTGTTCGCCTTCGTCGGCAGCGATACCGCCGACGCCGGTTACAGCAGCCCCGATGCGCCCGTGATCACCGATCCCGAAATGGTGCGGCTGATCCAATTGACTGAAGATCCGGGCGCCACGCCGATCCAGGCGCCAGAAACGGCGATGACGCGCAACGAAGCCATCCCCTTTTCCACCGGTCCGGTGGCGTCGGCGCGGCCATTCCACCCGGTGACCGTCGATCAGAAGGCGGCGCTGACCGCGCTCCGCTGCCTGACCCAGGCGGTGTATTTCGAGGCGGCTTACGAACCCCTCGCCGGACGGCGCGCGGTGGCGCAGGTCGTCATCAACCGCGCTCTGCACCCCGCCTTTCCAAAATCGATTTGCGGCGTCGTCTATCAGGGCGTCAACCGCCCGGTGTGCCAGTTCAGCTTTACCTGCGACGGTTCGCTCAATCGGCGTCCCAATGCCGCCAAATGGCAGGAGGCAGAGGATATCGCGCGCGCCGCGCTTGCAGGCTATGTCGAACCGTCGGTCGGCCACGCGACCCATTACCATGCCAATTATGTGTCACCCTATTGGGCGCCCAAGCTGGTCAAGATCGCACAGCTCGGCGCGCATATCTTTTATCGCTGGCCCGGCAAATGGGGCACGCCCGGGGCGTTTTCGGGCCGCTATAGCGGAATGGAGGCAATTCCGACGATCCTGGCGCGCAGCGCGGTGGTGCGAGGGCGCGACGGCGGCGAGGGCCAAGGTCTGATCCAGGCTTCGTCCGGCAATACGCTCGAAGCCATGCAGGACCGCCGCGCCGACAATGACGCCGGCGGGCGGCTCGATACATCGCTCGGCTGGGAACTCGCAATTCCCGAGCCCGAAGAAACCAGCCGCGCCTCGCGGATGATGGCGCGGCAGCAGGGCGGCGAATTTGACGTCGCCGCAAAGGAGAGTGGATCATGATCAGATCGCGGCCCTATGTCGGCACGCGCCGGATCATCCTGGCATCGGGCGTCGGCATGTTCGTCTTCGTCAGCTGGGCCAGCTTTGCGCAGGTCGATGAAGTCACCCGCGGCCAGGGACGCGTCATTCCGTCGAGCAAGGCGCAGATCGTCCAGTCCGCCGAACCGGCAACGATCCTGGATATCGTCGTGCGGTCGGGCCAGGCGGTGCGCAAGGGCCAGTTGCTGGTCCGCCTCGACGACACCGAATCCTCGTCGCAGCTAGGGCAGATCGAGGCCGAGAACCGCTCGCTGGCGGCGCGTGCGGCGCGCCTCGGCCGCGAGGGCAATGGCGGCGCGGGGGCCGATTGCACGCCCAACGCGAGCGGCATCCGGCCCGCCGAATGCAGCCAGGAAGCCGATTTGCAATCAGTACGCGCCGCGACCCAGCGCAGCCGCCGGATGGCGCTGAACGCCGCGGTCGAGCAGCGCCGCCGCGACTATGGTGAGGCGCAGGCGACGATCGCGTCGCTGCGATCGAGCTTGTCGCTCGCGCAGAACCAGGTCGACCTGCTCGCGCCGCTCGCCGCCAAATCGATCGTCCCCCAAACCGAATTGCTCAACGCCCAGCGCGAGGTGACCGAGGTGCGCGGCAAGCTCGCCGCCGCCGAACAGGCCGCGTCGCGCGCCGCCGCCGCGATCAGCGAGGCACAGGCGCAGGTTGCCGCAGCCGGGTTGGAGTTTCGTCAGGAAGCGCTCGACGAACGCAACCAGATCGTCGCCAAGATGGCGGTCAATTCGGAATCGCTGCGCGGCGCCGCGGGACGCCAGCAGCGCAGCGAAATCCGTTCGCCCGCCAACGGCATCGTCAACGACGTTCAGGTCACGACGGTGGGCGGCTTTGTTCAGGCCGGGCAAAAGATCATGCAGGTGGTGCCGGTTGGCGACAAATTGCTGGTCGAAGCGCGCGTCGCGCCGCGCGACATTGCCTTCATCAAGGTCAACGACCGCGCCAATGTCAAAGTCACTGCCTATGACTTTGCAGTCTATGGCGGTTTGTCGGGCCGCGTCGTGCAGATTTCACCCGACAGCCTGTATGACGAAACCACCAAGGAAGCTTATTTCACAGTCGTCGTCGAAACCGACGTCGCCTATCTGAAAAATGGCCGTCGCCAGTTGCCGATCACTCCCGGCATGGTTTGCGATGTCGAGGTGCTGACGGGGAAGAAAAGCGTGCTCAGCTATTTGTTCAAGCCGTTCCTTCGCGCGCGGTCCGAGGCGTTTACCGAACGCTAGAGCGGGATGCTTTGGATTGAATCGTAGCCCTGAACCGGTCGAAGGGCGCCTCACCGGGAAGTGCCCTTCGACCGGCTCAGGGCTATGGTTTCGCATTCGATCCTATCGTATGTGATCCCGACTTAAAGACCCTGTGTTTGGACAACAAAAAGGGGGCGCTGCGAAGATGGTCGCGGCGCCCCTTTTCGGTTTCGATGCTTGCTCGATCGCGTCAGGCTGCGCGGCCCGCCAATGGCGGCGGCCTAATCGGGGCGCGAACGGGCCTTACCTCGCGAAGGTTTAGCTGCACCGGCTCCCCCAGGCCATTCTTGACCCCCCAGGTTGCCGCTTGGGTCCGGTTCTCGACGCCCAGTTTGCGCAGGATCGCCTTCACATGCACCTTGACGGTCGCTTCGCAGATACCGAACTGGCGCGCGATCACTTTGTTGGCCATCCCGGCCATGATGCTTTCGAGGATTTCGATTTCGCGGTCGGACAGTCCGACGGACGCTGCGCTGCTTTTCCAGTCGCCGCCAAGCGCCGCCGGCACCCAGCTGGTCAGGTTATTGACCAGTTGCGAAGGGAAAACCTTCTCACCCAGCGCCACCAGCTTGATCGATTCGACCAACGGCGCACAAAGGATTTCCTTGATGATTACCGCATCGACGCCGATCTGAAACGCCTCGACCACGTCCTCAAAGACATAGTGGTCGAACAGCAACGCCAGGCGCGCCTGTTCCTTCTTCGCGGCAATCCGGCGACAGGCGTCGAGGCCAAAACCGGTATCGCCGCCATCGACGACGATGACATGACAATCGACGTCATCCGCAATCCGACCCTCTGGGTCGAGCAACGCCGAAGCGTCGGATACCGACGCCTGGATTTGAAAGCTTTCGCCGGAAAGGATGTTGCGCAATCCTTCCCTCGCGATTTCATATCTCGCCAAAAGCGAGATCTTGATCAATTGCGACATTTCCGCCTCCCCTGAACTCTCAGTCAAGGCGACCCAACTTGTCTGGACTTCGGTCTGAACTCCAAATTCCCTTTGATCTTCATCGCGGCGGACCCCTCCCCACGTTGAAAAAGTTAACCTTTTAGTTTCGTTACCCAATAACTACCCTAAAGGTTATACAACTAAATGACAGAATCTACGAGGATTTTGATACATACCCACAAAGAGGTATGGTCGATTCCCGCGGTGCGCAGGCAGGATCCGTCCCCGCTGGCGCCGAGTCGACTGTAATCGCACGAAATGCGGGGGTTTAAGTTTCAGTCGCAGAATCGCGGATTCGCTAGCCTTTTGGGTGATGGATCGCGCGGACATCAGCCCGATTTCGGCCGCAACCCCTAACAATTCTGGTTAATCGGCGATCGTCAAACGATAAAGAATCCGATTCGAATGTATCGCGCGATGCGAGTCGCCGCCGATTCGATGCTGCCAATTTGGCGACATCTCATCCGGGTCACCGAAGCTGCTGAAATTGGGTTATTTGCTTTGCGTACCGCGGTCGCGGCCGTCATCTGGCTCCGCGCGGCGACCAACGTCCGAACAGTCTGGGCCGTTCGTTGCCGATCGAAACATGCACCAGAGCAAGCTTGATCCGCGGCGAGGGTGCCAGCGCAGTCTTGAACGAAGCGCGTCCGATCGTCGCAGGCGCGGCGCTCGCAAAGATGGTGGCCGAAGCCTTGGGCGCGGCAGCCGCAGCCATAACCGTGGGGGCGACTGTGGGCGCATCGCGATAGCCGTGGATCCAGCGCCGGTCGCCGCTGAACGACATGATCGGGCGCACCGCATTGGCCTGGCGCCCGTCGTAGATGCGATCGGTCATATTATCGAGCACGACCCAGCCCGTCGCCGACCGGACCAATAGAAACGCATGGTCGGCGTTGATCGCAAGATCGCGCAGCAGCACAAGCTTCATGCGATCGTCGTCGAACCCCGCCGCGCGCAGCATATGCATTTTCAGGATCGCATAATCTTCGCAATCGCCGCTCCCTCGCGCCACCGTTTCATCGGCGGTCGCCCAGAAATCGCGCTGCCGATAATTGCGCTCGTCATCGGCATAGGCGATCTGGCGGTTCACCCACAGATTGACGCGCTCAAGCGTCGCCGCTTCACCCAACCCCCGCGTCACGGAAGCGCGATCGAGCTGGGCCTGCATCACCCGCGCGGCAGGCGCCCGGCGCACGCGCGACCAGCGATCGTCAAAGCGCGTCGTGTCGACCGGGATCGCCATGGTTCCCAGCTCGCTGTCGTCGTCCACCACGGCGGGCAGCGCCATTTTTACCAACGGCGCGCTACAATCGACCCGCGCCAGAGCCACCATCGGGCGATCGGCCTTGAACAGGCGGTCGGCGCCGCGCGTGATCGCGCGGGCAACCATCGGGCTGTCCGGCGCGCGCGCGACCTCGGCCGTCGCCGCCGGTTGTTCCTGGCTCATCCGCATGCGGTCAAGCGCGCTCGGCGCTTCGGGTTCGAGCGCGCGCACGACGGCCAATTCGGGCGCCGCCGATGCCGGCACGACGCTGGCGCGGCAGGTGTCACCGATCGCAAAGGCCTTGGCATTGGCCAGTTTCATCGCGGGTGCATCGATCGCGGCATGGGCCGTGGCTGGCGCCGCCACCGCGACCGCGGCCAGCGCAAGCGCGGCCACGCTGGTGATCGTTGAAAGATGGACCCGCGCGAACATAGCGCGAGGCATGCCGGAGCGAGGTGAGAATTCGCTTCAGCAACATGGTTAACGACGCCTTGACGATTGTCCCACCGCGATGCTGCGGCACCGCGTGGTTCAGCGCGTCTGCTGCGCCGCCAATATGCGCAGCACGTTGCCGCTCCACATCTTTTCGATGTCGGCGTCGGAATAGCCCGCCGCCTTCAGCCGCTCGGTGACTTTCGGCAGCGCCGAAATATCCTCGATCCCGGCCAGCCCACCGCCGCCATCCCAGTCGGCGCCGAAGCAGATATGGTCCGGCCCCGCGACCTCGATCGCGCGCAGCACCATCGCCATATATTGCTCGAAATCGGCCGCCCAAAGCGGTTCGGTCTTGTCGAGCTCGCGCCATTGGCGGTTGAGTTCGGCCTGCTGCGCAGGAGAGAGCGTGCCAATGCGTTCGTACTGACCGAACAATTCGCCGCGCGCCGGGGTCATGTTCATATCCGACATGAAGATTGTCGAAATGCACATCGCGCCGCCCTTCGCCGCCAGTGCTTTCAATCGCCCTTCATCCAGATTGCGCGGATGGTCGTTCGCCGACCGCAGGCTCGAATGCGAGAGGATGATCGGATATTTCGACAGTGCCAGCATCTGGTCGAATGCCGGATCGGACGAATGGCTGGCGTCGATGACGATACCCAGCCGATTCATTTCGGCGACCCACTGCTTGCCGAGCGGGCTCAATCCCTGCCAGCGCGCCTCGCCCGTCGCGCTGTCGGCGAACTGATTGGTCCTGCTATGCACCGGTCCCGCCATGCGCACGCCCTTTTCGTGGAACTCGGCGAGCAACGTCAGATCCTCGCCCAGCGGATAGCTGTTTTCCATCGATTTGAAGGCGATCAGCTTGCCCGCCTTGGTCAGCGTCCGCGCATCGGCGGCGGTACGCGCCGGGCCGATCGCCTCGCCATGCTTGGCGATCGTCGCGTCGATCAGGTCCGACCGCGCCCGGGCAAAGGCCAGCGCATCGGCATAGCCCTTGGCATCGAGGGCGCCCTGCTCGGTATAGATGACGAAAAACCCGCCATCGAGATTGCCGTCTTTCATCCGCGGAATGTCGAGCTGAACCATGTCAGCGGTCAGGCCGTGGCGGTCGGCAAAGCTCCACCCCTGCCGCTCGAAATGCAGCGGGGTGTCGAGGTGGGTGTCGAGGACCAGCATCCGGCTGTGCAGCGGCGCTTCGGGCGTTTTGACCGCCTCCTCGCCAGTTGAACAGGCCGACAAGGCGGTGGCGGCCAGCAGGATCGCAAAACGCCTCACTTCTTTTCCTCCACCGGCTTCAGGTCCAGATCGTGATAGTCCCAGCTGAAATCGGCAATCTTGCTCACCGCCTTCATCGTCACCCCGGTCACTTTGCCGTCGGCATCAAGTGCAAACGTCACATAGGCGGGTTCGATCGCCGGGTCATCGAAATCGGTGACGAAGCTGTCATATTGCCAATGCTTCAGCCGCCCGGCCATCCGCGGGGTCGAGGTGAAGTCGATCGTCAGGCCATTCGCCGTGGATCCGACGACGACATCGCCATACCAGGGATCGCGGTACCGTCCGGCATAGCCCGGGAGCGCCAACGACGGCCCCGATTTCACCGGTGAGGCTTGCGTCTGTTTCAGATATTCCACCCCGCCGGCGAGGCGCGATTGGTACCAAGCCTCCCATTTTTCGATCCAGCCATAGTCGGGTTGATCGAGATAATGGTCCAGCAGATCATAATACAAGCCGAGGAGCATCCCGCTGTCCTCGCTGTTCATCATGATCGCAAAGCCGACATTTTTGTCGGGGATCATCACGACGCGGGTGATCGATCCGAACACCCCGCCGCTGTGCTGGACAATACGGTGGCCGCGATAATCCTGCACCTGCCAGCCGAGCGCATAAGCCTGCTGGTTCGGCTGCGCAGGCTTCAGGCTGTCGGGAAGCGGGGTGATCGGCATCGGGGTGACCGGCGCCCACATCTCCCTGGCCTGTGCCTCACTGAACAGAGGTTTCCCGTTCGGCAGCGCGCCATAAGCGAGCTGAATCTTCAGCCACGCCGCCATGTCGTCGGCGCTCAATGCAAGCCCGCCCGCGGGTGCACCATTGCGGCCAAGCTCGTCGCGTTCGTTGAGCGCCTGCTGCGGACCAAGCCCGCGCAGTGGCCCCGACAGCCGCGCGTGGGGCCATGACCGGTTGGGGATGCGAAAGCGATCCTCGCTGTCGGTCGTTCCGTCTTTCATGCCGCCGGGCCGTAACAGGCGTTCGCGCATGAACACCTCCCACGTCTGGCCCGTGACCTCCTCGATCAACTGCCCGGCGACCGCATAGAGGATATTGTCATAGGCATAGGCCGACCGAAAACTCGTCTTGGGCTTGAGGTACGCAACGCGCTCGACCGTCTGCTTGCGCGTCAAGTGGGTGCGCGGCACGAACATCAGATCGCCCTGCCCCAGCCCCAGCCCGCTGCGGTGGACGAGCAGGTCGCGGATCGTGATTTCGCGCGTCACCCACGCGTCGTACATCCGAAACCACGGCATATGCTTGATGACCGGATCGTCCCACGCAATCTTGCCCTCGTCGACCAGGATCGCGAGCGCCGCCGCTGTCATCGCCTTCCCGGTCGAGCCGGTCTGGAACAGCGTCTGTTTGTCGACCGGCGCGCGCTCACCGAGTTTGCGGATGCCCCAGCCGCGCGACAGCGTCGTCCGGCCATCCTCGACGATGGCAATCGATACGCCGGGAGTGCCAATCTTCTGGCGCAAAGTTTCGACGCTTTCGACGATGTCCTTGGGTGGTTCGGCCCAGGCTGGCGCCGCGACTGACAGCATCAAGGATAGAGCAAGCAGGCGGACGGCTTTCATGGGACGGTCTCCATTGGAACGGGAGCGGGGCGCAGCAGGCGCCAGATGCCGATGGTGAGCAACGGCGCGACGAACACGATCAGGAACAGCCAGGCTAGGAAACGGTACCCGCTTGCGATCAGGTCGACGAGGCCGATGCGCGCGGCGACGAACATGCAACCGACCAAAATCACGCTGCCGATCGCAGCGCGCGCGCCGGTGCCCAGCGGCGGCCGCCCCCCCGCCTCGACGACCCCCGACACCCGTTCGTTGATCGCATGGATTGCGCCGACGCCGCTTTCGAGCAGCGCGGCAAAGATCATCAGCTGGAACAGGATATGGAACCCCGGCACCGCCATCTGGCGCAGCAGGAAATCGGACGGCAAGGTCTCCGCGCCGATCGCGGGATAAAAGGCCATCATTGCGACAAAGAACAGGATCGCAGGCAGCATCGTCAGCGGTCCGGCGATGATGCCCGCGACCACCGCGTCGCGCTGGCTGGTCAGGTGGCGCAGCACCGGCAGGATGATCACCGCGCCGACGATATTGTAACTGGCGTAAGTCAACCCACCCGCGACCCAATTGCCCGACGGCGGCGGCGCGTTGGCAAAGCCGTCGGCGATCAACCCACCAAAGCTCGTCAATGCAAAGATCAGGAACAGCGTATAGACGGCATAGATCAGCATCGAGGCATATTTGAACAATGTCTCGACGGTGTCGGTGCCGAACGCCGTGAAAGCGACGATACTTACCGCCAGCACGATCGACCCGGCAAGTTCGGGCCAACCAAATGTCGCCGCGCCGATCGCGCCTGCCGCGGCGCCGAACACGGCCAGGATCAGGATGACAAAGATCAGATAGGCCAGCTCGAACGCGATCCAGCCTGACCCCAACAGCCGCTGAAAAAAGCTGCGATAGTCATAGGCACCCATCTTGCGCGCCAGCGCAAATGTGACCGCGGCAACCACGCTCCAGATCAGGGTCGCGAGCAGCATCGCGGCGAGCCCGCCCCACGGCCCCGACGGCACGAAATATTCGGCGAGTTCGCGCCCGGTGGCATAGCCGCCGCCGATAATCACCGCTTTCAGCGCCAGTCCGGGCAACAGGAAGCGCTGGAACCAGCTTGCCCTGCCGCCCGCCTCGCCCACACTCACGCGAGAATATTTTCGACGAGTGCGTCGAACGATGCACCGCCGCGGATCGGGTCAGTCACCGGCAGGCCCAGCCGCTGGCGCTCCACAGCCATCAGCGCTTCGGCCGCGTCGGCGTCATAGCTCGATGTATTCAGGCTGACCCCGCCGCAGCGGATCGCGGGATTGGTGCGGCTGCCGAGCCGGATCGTCAGGTCGATGACCTCTTCGATCGTCGGCAGGGCAAAGCTCTCCATCCCCAAGATCACCTTGCGCGTCGGATCGTGGCAGACGACGAACACGTCGGGCTGGCTACCGTGGAGCAGGCCCAGCGAAACCGCAGCATAAGCAGGATTGAAGATCGAGCCCTGCCCCTCAATCAAATCCCAATGGTCCGCAGGTGCATCGGGGCTCAAAATCTCCGCCGCCCCCGCCTCGAAATCGGACACCACCGCGTCCATCGGCATCCCGCCCCCGGCGATCATGATCCCCGTCTGCCCGGTCGCGCGGAAATCGGCATCGATGCCGCGCTCGACAAAGGCGCGGTGTAGCGCCAGCGCGGTATATTTCTTGCCGAGCGCACAGTCCGTCCCGACGGTCAGCAACCGCTTGCCGCTGCGCTTGCGCCCCGTACCGATCGGGATCGACGGCGGCGGCGTGCGCACATCGATCAGCCGCTGACCGGTGCGTTTCGCCGCCTCGGCCAGCGCGGGCAGGCTCGCCAGCCGGACGTGCAGCCCGCTGACTATGTCGAGTCCCGCCTCCATCGCCTCGACCAGCGCGGCGATCCAGCTGTCGCCGATCACCCCGCCCTGGTTGGCGACTCCGATCACCAGCGACCGCGCCCCCGCCGCCCGCGCTTCGGCGGGCGACATCGGCGGCAGGCCGGTGGTGACGGTGCAGCCGCCAATCGCCAGTTCACCGACGCAGCGATCGGCCGCCCAGTCGGCCAGACCAAAGGCGGTCTTGGCATAGCCCGCCTCGGTCGTGTCGCCGAGGAACAGCAGATAGGGCTGCGGCAGGGTCAGGCTGCTTTCCAGCCTGCCGGTGGGCGCGTTCATCGTTTCCAACTCCAGTCCGCTCAAAACGCCATGTCGACCGCGACCCCAACGGTGCGCGGCTGCAACGGCGAGATACCCAGGAAGCTAGGCTGGTTGAGACCGTTCGCAAAGGTCGACCGCGACATTTCCCCCTGATTGTCGAGCAGGTTGCGGGCATAGGCGCGCACCGTCCAATGTTCACCCACGGTGATCGAGGCATTGAGGTCAACCGACGTGTACGCTTTGGCCGTGGCGACCAGCGGATCGCTTTCGACCAGCGACAGGCGATTGCTGGCGTGGCGGATGCCGGCGCCAAAACTGCCCTTGTTGCCGCCGCCCAGTTCGAATTCATAATCGGCGCGCAGTGCGCCGCTGAATTTCGGCACCGCGGGCAAACGATCGCCATCAAAGCCGCTGATTTCGGGGACGTCTTCGCTGAGCTTCGCGTCGGTGTAGCTGCCCGTCGCGCTGATCGTCAGTCCGGGCGCCGGGCGCAGCGCGAAACTGCCCTCAATGCCCTTGCTCGTCGCCTTGCCGCCATTGGCGCCGCCCGACACGCCGCCAAAGGCGCGCGTGACCTGAATGTCGGTCCAGTCCATCCAGAACAGCGCGACATCGACCGATACCATCCGGTCGGCGAAATCGGCCTTCAGCCCGACTTCATAGTTTTTCATGCGGTCCGCGTCGACCGTCGGCGGGACGTTGGGGACGATGACATTCGGCCCGCCCGGGCGGTAACCCGTGGCCAGCCGAGCATAGAGCATTGCGTCTTCGTTGATATGGAACTGCGGGCTGATCGAATAGGTGAACACATCTTCCGACGATTTGCCCGGATCATCGGCCTGCGGCACGATTGCGCCCGAGCTGATCTGGCGGAAGGTCTGTTTGTTGCGCGCCCAGCGCAGGCCGCCGGTGATTTCGAACTGATCGCTGAACTTGAACGTGCCGTTGCCGAAGATCGCATACTCCTTGTACGTCGCAGGCAGGCCGACGATCGCCAGCGGATCGAGCCCCGCGATCGGGTTGCCCGCCATGTCGAACGACCGGACAAGCTGCGCATTGCTCGTCGTCTCGTCGGTAAAGAAGCCGCCGATCAGCCATTCGAACCGCCCGCCGCTCGGCGATGCGAGCCGCAATTCCTGCGTCCACTTCTTGAGGCCCAGATCGAGCGAAAAGGGCGTAACCCCCGGCGGGATGGCGCCGCCGGTCAGCAGCGGAAAGAGAACGCCAAACGCATAGCTTGCGTCCTGCAACTGCCGGCTCTGCGTTTCGCTGTAGGTCGTTGCCGACGTCAGCGTCGCCGCCCCGAAATCATAGTCGAGCGTCGCCGAATAATAGTCGAGATCAACGTCAAATGCTTCGGGAACAAAATTGTTGAACGAGCGCCCGTCGCCAAGCCGCACCCCCGTCAGGTCGGCAGCATAAAGGGCGTTGCCGTCCGAATCGAGCGACTGCCAGATCCCGGCCAGCTTGACGCTGAATTCGGGCGTCGGGGTCCACAGCAGCGCGGCGCGGCCGCCGCGCTGTTCATAATCATTCTGGTCCTTGAGCGCGGCATTGTTGACCGTGTCGACCCAGCCCGGGGTGCTCCGCCAGGCAAAGCTGCCGCTGACCGCCAGCCGGTCCTGGATCAGCGGCACATTGACCATGACCTGCGCGCCCCAGCCCAAGCCGTCGCCGCCCTTGATCGCAAAGCCCTCGACCCCCGCCTTGACGCTGAACGTGTTGGTGTTCGGCTGGACGGTGACATATTTCACCAGCCCGCCGATCGAGCTCGCGCCGTACAGCGTCCCCTGCGGCCCCTTCAGCACCTCGATCCGTTCCAGATCATAGGGCATCAGGTCGATCGTGAACGCCCCGGCGCGGTTATAGATCGCGCTCGACCCGACCGGCGCGTCGTCCAGATAGATGCCGACGGTCTGGCTGCCGTTCAGCGGCGCTACCCCGCGCAGCGTGATCGTCGTCTGCCCCGGGGTGCCGCCATTGCTGACATTCATGCCGGGAACATAACCCGCATAGTCGACCAGCGACGCCGATCCCTGCTCCTGCAACTCCTCGCCATTCACGACGGCGATGGCGATCGGCACATCCTGCACATTCTGGACGCGCTTTTGTGCGGTGACGACGATTTCGCCTGCGGCTTCAACGGCGCCCGGTTCCTGCGCCTGCGCCGGAGCGGCAGCCAAAAGTGCGATCATGCTCGCGGCGACATAAAATCCCTGTTTCATTATCTTACCCCCAGACTTGGGCGAGCAGGCGGCGGAAATTGCCACCCAGCACGGCCCGGATGTTATCGTTCGAATAATTGCGGCGAATGAGTTCTTCGGTGAGGTCGAAGGTCTTGAGCGGATGGTCGAAACCGTCGATGTCGATCTTGTCGCGAAAGGCGTAGCTGCCCTTGTAGCTGCCTTTCAGCAGCGCATATTCGTCCGGCTTCATGTCGTCATAGCCGTGCAAATCGGCGTCCGATCCGATGCCGACATGATCGATCCCGACCAGCTTCGCGACATGGTCGATATGGTCGGCCATATGCCCGACGTTGGTCGGGTCGGTGGTGCGCACGAACATCCGCACCCCGGTGATCCCCATCACCCCGCCCTTCGCCGCGAGCGCACGGATCGCTTCGTCGGTCTTGACCCGCGGATGGTCGACCAGCGCGCGGGCATTGCTGTGCGTGATCGCGATCGGCCCGTTGGCAATCGCGATCGCATCGAGCGTCGTCTTGTCGCCGCAATGCGACACGTCGACCAGCATCCGCTGCTTTTCCATTTCGGCGATGATCGCGGCACCATAATCGCTGATGCCGCCGTCGACCCGTTCTGTGCTGCCCGACCCGATGCGGTTTTGGCTGTTATAGGTCAGCTGTGCGCAGCGCAGGCCCAGGCGGCGGAACAGAGCAACATCGTCGACGCTCTCGAAATGCTCGGCATTCTGGATGCCCATGATGACCGCGCATTTCCGGTCGGCCTTGGCACGATCCAGATCGGCCGCATTATCGACAAGGGTGAGGACATGACTGTTGCGCCCGGCAAAGCCCTGCCACCCCGCAAGGAAGGTCAGCGCCTGTTGCTTCGCATCGGGGCCGCCCAGCCCATAGGCGTTGTGAAAGCCGGTAATGCCGCTGGCGCGGAACTCGGCGGCTTCGGCGTCGGTCAGCCGGTGCGCGACATAGTCCGCCGACAGCGTGATCTTGAGCGGAGCGAGCATGTCGATGACGAGCGACGACGCGACCAGATCGACCGCGCGGCGCGAGTAGCTGCGCCCCGGCGCCGCCGCAAAGGCGAACGCCCCGCGGTTGACCATCGGCGCAGACACAGCAGCCCCCACCGCGCCCGCCATCATGGCGCGGCGCGTCAGCGGGAATGATCGACTCATTCCACCCTCCACTCTCGAAATTTACAATTTAAAGACTATTGTCCTAATCAGAGAATTGTCAACCCATTTAGGACATAGAGCGATCATCATCCCCAAATTTCTGCCGGGCAGTGAATCATCCCATCGCGATACTCGACCCCCGGCACCCGATCGCGCGCGAGGAAGGTCGGGCCATCGAGATCGACGATATCGCACAGCTGGCCCAGCACGAACGACGGTGCCATCGACAGGCTGGTCCCCATCATATTGCCGACCATCACATCGAGCCCCAGCAGCCGAGCCTGCCGCGCGATCGCCAGCCCCTCGGTCAACCCACCGCATTTATCGAGCTTGATGTTGACGACATCGAACCGGCCGACCAGCGACGCTGTATCAGCAAGCGTCACCGCGCTTTCATCGGCTACAAAGGGTAAAGGTCGCTTCAGCCCATCCAGATCGGCCTCGCGCCCACGTTTGAGCGGCTGTTCGAGCTGCGCGACGCGCGTCTGCACCAGCACTGGCAGCAGCTCGGCCAGCGTGCGAATATCATAGCCCTGATTGGCATCGACCCCAATCCACGCATGCGGCCGCGCGGTGCGGATCGCGACGACGCGCGCAATGTCATCGGCCAGATCGCCGGTCAGCTTGACCTTGATCGGCGCGTCGGGATCGATCGCCAGCGCCGCTTTCGCCATATTGCCCGCGCTGTCGGCGCCGAGCGTCAAGGTCGACGGCAGCGCGCGCGGTGGTTTCAGTCCCGCCAGCTCCCACACCGGTCGCCCCGCCTGCTTCGCTTCCAAATCCCAATAGGCGCAGTCGAGCGCATTGCGCGCGCCGCCCGGCGGCAGCAGTTGCTGCAAATCCGCCCGCGTCGCGCCGCGTTCGATTGCCTCGCGCGCCCGCGTCGCCTGGCTAAGCATATGGTCGATGTCGTCGCCCAGATAATAGACCCCCGCCCCCTCGCCGCGACCCACGTGCGTACCGTCGGACAGTTCGGCGACCAGCAGCGCCGTTTCGGTAAAGACATGCCCCGAAATGCGGAACGGCTGGTGGTAGGGAAACCGCTCGACCCGAAGGTCGAGCGTCAGTTCCTGCGTCATTTGCGTCGCCATCAATACACCATCCCAAAGCCGTAAAGGTTGAAGGCGATTGTCACCCACACCAGCACCAGCGACGCGAGCACCAGCAGCACAGCGCCCAGCTTCATCGTCCAGCGGCGCTTGTCCTTGATCGTCAGCCACAGGTGCCAGCCCGCGGTTGCCAGCAGGCCGAACGCGGCCACCGGGGTCAGGATGCGCAGCAGATGGATCAGCCAGTCGAGCGGGCCGCCCAGGCTGCCGATGTCGGCCGAGAAAGCTGCAATCAGCCCAAGCCAACCCGCCAGCGCCGCGAGCACCAGCCAGGCGAAAATGCGCGACAGGCGATAAGCGCGGCGCGATTTGCCTTCGAGGGCAAAATCGGCCTTGAAGCTTCGCCGCACCAGCGCGCGCACCGGCCATGCCAGCGCGGCCAGCAACACGATGCCGAGCGCCGCGATCAGCGCCGGATTGAGCCACGCGGCATTGACGCTCGCCGGGGCCGGTTCGAACACCATGAACGGCGAACCCGCATCGACGCTGAAGCGCACGACGCGGCCGTCCTTCACTTCGGCGGCAAGGCGTTCGCCAGTGCCGCGGTCGCGCCACACGAACGGTTCGACCTCGACCCAATCGCGCGCACCGGCACCCAGGCCGTCGAGCGCGGGGAAGGTGATCTTGCCATCTTCGGTCAAGGAGATGGTGGCCTGCCCCAGCAGCCCCAGCAGGCTCATGAAGTTGGTGAACGATCCGCGGCTGCTGACATAATTGCCGACCATCATCTGCGCATGTTGGGTGGCCGCCTTGGCATCGACCTGCCCTGCCTTGTCCTCGCCCGGCAGGTAGCGATCGGCGAATTTGTGGAACAAGGCGCTGCGCACCGCGCCCGCATCGCCCTGCGTCCCGGCGCTGTTCATCGAGATATAGACCCCGACGTCATCTTCGGGAAACAGCCACAGATAGGAATGGAACCACACCGTGTCGCCGCCATGCGCGATTGCACGCCGACCGTTGACCCATTGTTCGTAGAAACCGAGCGCCATGCTGTTGAGCGGCCCGACGCCGGCCGCCTTGAAATCGTGCATCTGCTTGGCAGTCTCGGGCTTCAACAGCCCGGCGCCGTCGTTCAGATGCGCGATCATGAACTTCGCCATATCGGCGCCGCTCGCCGACAGGCTGCCCGCGGGACCCGGAATGACGATCTCGAACGGCTTCGCCTTTTGCGTGATGTCGGGATAGCCCTTCGCCATATGCGGCGCGAGTCGCGCGGGCAGCGGCTGGCGGAACGTCGAATGGGCCATGCCGAGCGGCTTGAAGATGTGATTTTCGATATAATTATCGAACGGCTCACCGCTGACGCGCTCGACGATATAGCCTGCCAGCGCGGTGGCATAGTTGGAGTAAGCGGGCGTAGTACCGGGCGCGAAGACCCGCTGGGGCAGCGCCAGCGGCATCTGTTCCTTCAGCGTCATCACCGCCTTGGGATCGCTGCTGATCAAGTGGCGCACCGATTCTTCAAACCCCGCCGTGTGCGTCATGATGTTGCGCATCGTCACCGGCTTGCCCTGGTAGGGCGGAATCTTGAAATCCAGGTACGCGTTGACGTCCTTGTCGAGGTCGATCTTGCCCGCTTCGACCTGCTGCATCACCGCAGTCCAGGTCAGCAGCTTGGACACCGAACCGGGGCGGAACATCGTCGTTTCGGGCAGCACCGGCGCGCGTTTGGCGACATCGGCAAAGCCATAACCCTTTTGCAGCACGACCTGATCGCCGCGCACGACGACGACAACCGCGCCGGGGATCCGCGCGCGTTCGAGCGCATAGGGCAGATAGCCGTCCATCCAGGCTTCAAGATCGGCGGCGTTGAGCGTGGCGGGCGTCTTCAGCGCCGACGTAGCAGGCGCTGTGGCAGCTGCGACCTTCTTGGTGGTTGGTGCGGGCAGCGGCCCCTGCGCCGCCAATGGCAGCGCCGCGAGCGCCGCGAGCCCGATCATCGCCTTGCGGATGAAACGCATCACTTTCCCCTTTTGTCTGGCCCGTCCTGTCTGACCTTGCAGCAAGCCGCGCGACGTTTTACGAAGGGTCAACAACTATTGGCCCAATAGGGACATAATGATCCTGATTAGAAAATTGTCAAATATGGAATGGAAAAATTGATGGCCGATCGTGCGGCCCCACCCACCCTCGGCACCGTCATGAAGAGCATCCGCGCCCGAAACGGCTGGACACTCAAGGAGATGAGCGCGAAATCGGGCATTCCGGTTTCGACGCTGTCGAAGGTCGAACATGACCGGCTGACGCTGAGCTATGACAAGCTCCAGCAGCTCAGCCAGCGACTCAGCATCCGCATGTCGGACCTATTCGCCGAGGATGAGGGCGACAGCGCGCCGCGCGTCACCGGTCGCCGCAGCGTCGGGACGATCGATCAGGCGGTGCGCGTCACCACCGACAATTACGACTATCATTACCTCTGCACCGACCTGCGCCAGAAACGGATGATCCCGATCATCACCCGTATCCGCGCCCACAGCGCGCGCGAATTCGGCGAGCTCGTCCGCCATCACGGCGAGGAATTCATTTATGTGCTGGAAGGGGAGATCGAGATTCACACCGAATTCTACGATCCCGTCACGCTCAAGACCGGTCAGGGCATCTATCTCGATTCGTCGATGGGACACGCCTATGTCGTGGCCGAAGGGTTTGAAGAGGCGCTGGTGCTCGGCGTCTGTTCCAGCGCCGACGACGGGCTGATGGATTCATTGATGAGCCTGCACGGCTGATCGCATTCGGAGAAAATTGATGGCCTCTTCGCGGCGCTTCGCCCCATCCGCCTTGCTGCTGTGCAGTTCGATGCTGTTGTCGGCATCGGTCGCTGCAGAGACGCCGACCTATGATCTGATCATCCGCGGCGGCACGCTTTACGACGGGTCGGGCCAGCCTCCCGCCGTCGGCGATGTCGCGATCAAGGACGATCGCATCGTCGCCGTCGGCAAAGTGATGGGGACGGCGAAAAGCGAGGTGCAGGCCAAAGGCATGGCGGTCGCGCCGGGGTTCATCAACATGCTCAGCTGGGCAACCGAATCGCTGATCGTCGATCCCAAAAGCCAGAGCGACATCCGGCAGGGCGTGACGCTGGAGGTCATGGGCGAAGGCTGGTCGATGGGACCGCTCAGCCCCGAAATGAAACGCCAGGAAACCGAGCGGCAGGGTGACCTGAAATTCCCGATCGAATGGACCAGCCTCGGCGATTACCTGAACTATCTGGAAAAGCGCGGCGTTTCGACCAATGTCGCGAGCTTTGTCGGCGCCGCTACGGCGCGCGTGCATGAGCTGGGCGAAGGCGACGTCGATCCGACCCCCGAGCAGCTCGACAAGATGCGCGCGCTGGTGCGGCAGGCGATGGACGAAGGCGCGATGGGGGTCGGCAGCTCGCTGATCTACGCCCCCGGCTCCTACGCCGAGACCGACGAACTGGTCGCACTGACCAGCGAAGCCGCAAAATGCGGCGGCATGTACATCAGCCATATGCGCTCCGAAGGCGACCGGTTGGAAGAAGCCGTCGACGAGCTCATCGAAATTTCGCGCCGTTCGGGCGCGCCTGCCGAAATCTATCACCTCAAGATGGCGGGACGTTCCAATTGGGGCAAACTCGACGCGGTGGTAAAAAAGATCGAGGCGGCGCGCGCTGCGGGCCAGCGGATCACCACCGATATGTACACCTATACCGCGGGCGCGACCGGGCTCGACGCCGCGATGCCGACTTGGGTGCAGGCGGGCGGGCTCGAGGCGTGGATCGAACGGTTGAAAGATCCCGCGATCCGCGCCCGCGTCGCGACCGAAATGCAAAAACCCGGCAGCGATTGGGAAAATCTCTATTTCGGCGCGGGCGCCGACAAGATGATCCTGTCAGGCTTCAAGAACGAGAAGTTCAAACCGCTGACCGGCAAGACGCTGGCCGAAGTTGCGGCGATGCGCGGCAAGTCGCCCGAAGAAACCGCGATGGACCTGGTGGTCGAGGACGGCTCGCGCGTCGGCACCGTCTATTTCCTGATGTCGGAGGACAATGTCCGCAAGCAGGTGCAGCTGCCGTGGATGAGCTTCGGATCCGACGCCGCATCGCAGGCGGCGGAGGGCGATTTCCTGAAATCGGGCGCCCATCCCCGCACCTATGGCAATTTCGCGCGGCTGCTCGGGCGCTATGTCCGCGACGAAAAGCTGATCTCGCTGGAGCAGGCGGTGTACCGCCTGACCACCCTCCCCGCCACCAATCTGGGGATCAAGGATCGCGGCGCGCTCAAGCCAGGCTATTATGCCGACGTCGTCGTCTTTGACCCCGCCAAGGTCGCCGACCTGTCGACCTTTGAGAAGCCGCATCAATATTCGGTCGGGATGCGCGACGTGTTCGTCAACGGTGTCGCGGTGCTCCAGAATGGCGAACATAGCGGCGCGACCCCGGGCCGCGCGGTGCGCGGGGCGGGCTGGAACCGCTGCCGTTAACGCCACCGACCGGGTACGAAAAAAGTCGCACTACTAAGCCGCTGTTTTGACATCGGTTTGCATGAACTAGTCCAACGACAGGGCGTGCAAGCGCAATTTCCTACCAAATTCGGCTTAAAACCGTCGATGCTGGCCCGTTAATTCTCGCATGACCACCAAAGCAACCCCATCGAACGAGCCGGTAGGACGGCTTCTGGATTGGCTGGGACTTCGCCACGCGCGAATCAATCCCCCTGCAGGCCGCCCGGCGCCGCCCGATGGCGGCGGCGGCCCCCGCGCCCTTGCGCAGCTGGCGCGGCACCAGTTGATCGGTACGATCATGGCGTTTCTGGTCGACAACGACCTCGACGTGTCGCCCGCAAACCTGTTGCTGGCGCATGGCGCCTTTTCGGGAATGAACCCGCCTTTGGCGCGCCAGATCACCGCCCGGTCGCAATCGCCCGAGGGGATCACGCAGCAATGGCTCAACGAACTTGGCGAACAGAATAGCGCGCCTGCCGACCATGCCGACCTCGACCGCCTGATGACGCGGCTCGAAACCAACCTCGAATCCTTCCACGCCCACGCCAAGGAAGCGCGCAGCGTCACCAGCGACTATGGCACCGAGCTGGAACAGCATGTCGACGATCTGGAACAGCTCCAGAAAACCGGCCGGATCGTCTCCAGCCTCGCCGATCTGGCCAAGGTCATGCTCGAACGCACGCGCAAGGCCGAAGATCATATGCGCAAGAGCGAGGACGAAGCGAAATCGCTGCGCCGCAGCCTCGAACGCGCCAAGCGCGACGCCGAGCTCGATTTCCTGACCGGCCTGCCCAACCGCCGCGCCTTCGAAATATTGCTCGAACGCCATTTCAAGGAAGCGCGCGCCGCGTGCGAACCGCTCAGCGTTGCCTTTTGCGACATCGACGAATTCAAAAAGGTCAATGACATCCACGGCCATGAGGCGGGCGACCGGGTGATCAAGGCGATCGCCGACACGCTGGCGCGCATATCCGACGACCGCTGCCACGTCGCACGCCACGGCGGCGAGGAATTCGTCATGCTGTTCCGCGGCTTGACGCCGACACAGG
This sequence comes from Pseudomonadota bacterium, assembly GCA_023422695.1. Lineage (GTDB taxonomy): Bacteria > Pseudomonadota > Alphaproteobacteria > Sphingomonadales > Sphingomonadaceae > Sphingopyxis. The sequence goes on along the minus strand of JAFAGN010000227.1, from coordinate 25,442 downwards.
CCGCCGAGCGGCTCGACGAAGCACGCGAGGGGCTGGCCGAACGGCGCCTGATCAATCGCAAGACCGACGAACCTTTCGGTCAGATCACCTTCTCAGGCGGCGTTGCCGACGTCTTCGGCTATGGCGAAACACGCGGCGCGCTGAAGGCCGCCGACGACGCGCTTTACAAGGCCAAGGCCGGCGGGCGGAATCGCATCGAGCTCGCCGACCCGGCCTGAATCCTTCGAGCTTCCTCCGCGGGGCGGGGGTGCCGCGGGCGATTGCGCACCAGAGCGCAATTGCCCGCGGCTTTTGACGTTTTCAGCCCGTGCCGATCGCGCATTTTGGCATCAAAGCTTATAATACCATTACAATACCAATTATTCTGCCGCCGTTTCCCTCAGGCGCGGCAAACTAGTATTCCTGCCGCTCTGCAATCCAATCTTGACAGCATATCCAACATTGTTATGACTTATGCATTACCAATAAAGACCAACGGATCTTTGGGAGGATCGGACATGCTGAAATCAACACGACTTTTTGCGACCGCAAGCATTGTCGCCTATGCGACATGCGTCACGCCCGCGGCCGCACAGACCACCGAAACCGCTCCTGCCGATGAAATCGTCGTCACCGGGTTTCGCGGTTCGGTCGCCCAATCCATCGACGCCAAGCGCGACCTCGCGGTCATCGCTGACGTCGTCACCGCCGAAGACATCGGCAAATTCCCCGACAAGAATGTCGCCGAAGCGCTGCAGCGCGTCCCCGGCATCGTCGTCAACCGCGAGTTTGGCGAAGGCGAACGCGTTTCGCTGCGCGGCACCGCCCCCAACCTGACCAAGACGCTGCTCAACGGCCATTCGGTCGCCACCGCCGACTGGTTCATCCTCGATCAGGTCGCCTCGACCCGCAGCTTCAACTATCTGACGCTCCCCGCCGAAATCGTCGGCCGCCTCGAAGTGTACAAGAGCCCGCAGGCCGATGTCGAAGAAGGCGGCGTTGGCGGCACGATCAACGTCATCACGCGCAACCCGCTCGACATGAAGTCTTTCGCCGTGTCGGCGTCGGTGCAGGGCGCTTATTCGGACCTGTCGGGCAAAGTCGATCCGCAGGTTTCGGGGCTGGTCAGCTGGAAAAACGCCGACGAGACCTTTGGCGTCCTGATCGGCGGGATCTATCAGAAGCGCCGCACCCGTCGCGACGGCCTCGAAATCTTCGGTTATCGCCCCGCGGGCGGCGGCCAGACGGCCCTGATCCCGACCCTGATCGGTTCGACGATGTTCGAACAGAATCGCGAACGCTATGGCGCCAATATCGGCATCCAGTTCCGTCCCTCGGACGAGCTCGAGATCAACCTGACTGGCCTCTATTCGCGCTTCAATGCCGACAACTTCAACCAGAATTACCTCGCTTGGGGTGATCAGGCGCTCGGCGGCGGCGGCACGCTGACCAATGCGGTGGTCGAGAATGGCATCGCGGTCGCGGGAACGATCGCGTCGCGCAACAATGGCACCGAGGGATTTGGCGTCGTTTATGACGCGATCGATCGTCAGGCGGTTGCCAAGACCGTGTCGGCCGATTTCGACCTGACTTATCGCCCCAGCGACACGCTCACCGTTCACTTCAAGGCGGGCTGGACGAAGGCGAATGGCGATACCAGCAACGAAAATTTCATCGAGTTCGCCGGCCCCGGCCGCTTCACCTACGACCTGCGCAGCGGTCGTCCCGAAGTCAGCTTCGGCAGCCCAAGCCCGCTCAATCCGGCAGGCATCCGCCCCGATTTCGCGCGCATCCAGTCGGTCACCAACGATGACGAGGAAAAATACGTCTATCTCGACCTGGAAAAAGAGGTCGAATGGGGCCCGCTGACTGCGCTGAAATTCGGCCTGAAATATACCGATCACGATCGCGTTGCCGAACGCTTTGCCACCAATGGCGGCGTATTCACGCCCGGGCTTCGCTGCGGCGGCGCACCGTGCACGTCGGCCAGCTTTGCCACCGGCGGCGGGATGCCGGGCGACTTCCTCGACAATATCGCGTCGGGCGGCACGCTGACCGACTATTGGCGCGTCGACCCCGCCAAGCTGCGCGCCATCTATGCGGCGCAGACGGCCCCCGGAACCGACCGCTTCCTCGTTCCCGGCAACAGCTATTCGATCAACGAAAAGGCTTATGGCGGCTACGGCCTCGCCAAATTCGGCGGCGACAGCTGGCGCGGCAATGTCGGCTTGCGGGTCATCACCACCGACCAGACGTCGCAGGGCTTCATCATCGGCGGCGCCAACCCGCAGTTCACCAATCCCTTTGGCGGCTTTACGCCCAGCACCGCGAAGCGGTCGTACACCGACATCCTGCCGAGCGCGAACCTGTCGCTCGACCTGTCGGATCAGGTCGTGCTGCGCTTCGGCGCGGGCAAGACGGTAACGCGCCCCGACTTCGTCGACATCACCCCCGGCGTCGATCTCAACGGCACGTTGCTGACCGGACGCGGGGGCGACCCGAATCTCGATCCGTATCGCGCCAACCAATATGATCTGTCGATCGAATGGTATCCGGATCGCGAAACGATCGTCGCGCTGGCCGCTTTCTACAAGGATATTCAGTCGTACATCGTCAACACGACGTCGACCGAAACGCTACCGGGCGTCTTTGTGCCGGGATCGCAGCCCGCAGGCTGCGTCGCGGCGGGCGGCGGCAATCCGAACCTGTTCAATTGCCCCTACCAGATCAACCGCCGCAGCAATGGCACCGGCGGCCGCAACCAGGGCTTCGAATTCCAGGTATCGCGTCCGATCTGGGGCGGCTTCGGCGCGGTCGCGAACTACACCTATTCGGATGCCAAGGCGAACAACGGCGATCCGATCCCGGGCAATTCAAAGCACTCGCTCAACCTGACCGGCTATTATGAAAACGACCTGCTCAGCGCGCGCCTGTCGTACAATTACCGGTCGAAGTTCTTCATCGACATCGATCGCGCCGCGCCGCTCAATCAGGCGGCCTTGTCGTCGCTCGATGCGTCGGTCAGCGTCAATGTCACCGACGGCATTGCGCTGACGGTCGATGCGGTGAACCTGACCAACGAGCCGATCGAGCAATATTCGGGCACCCGGGCGCAGCCGCGCGCGACCTATGACAATGGTCGCCAATTCTACTTCGGCGTCCGCGCCAAATTCTGACACACTGTACAGCGGCCGCACCAGCTCTCTACCGGGGCTGGTGCGGCTTTTTTGTAATGCCGCGTCAGCGGCTCCAGCGCGCAAAAATGGCGGTCGGCAGCAACAGCCCGCGCGTCTCTTCGCGCACCGCCAGTTCGCCGCATTCCACTTTGCCGGGCAGATCGGCGAACAGCTGTGCCATCAGCTCGCCGATCGCGAGCGCCGACATGCGAACGGCATAAACGGTCAGGAACAAGGCGCGGCTGTCGGCATCGAGCAGCTGGCGGCAATCGGCCAGCAGCGGCGCAAGCCCCTCTTCCAATTGCCAGCGTTCGCCGCCCGGACCGCGACCGAATTTGGGTGGGTCGAGCAGGATCGCATCATAGCGTTTCTCGCGCCGCACCTCGCGCGCGGTGAACTTGCCGGCGTCATCCAGGATCCAGCGTACCGGCTTGTCGGCCATTCCTGCCAGCGCCGCATTCTCGCGCGCCTGCCCGACTGATTTCTTCGATGCGTCAACATGCGTCACCGACGCGCCACTGGCGGCGAGCGCCTGACTGCCGACGCCGGTATAGCCGAACAGGTTCAGGAACGCCGGGTCGGGCTTGTCCTCAACCTGCCCGCGCAGCCAGTCCCACACCGGCGCCATGTCGGGGAAGAAGCCGAGATGGCGGAACGGGGTGCATTGCGCCGTGAACCGTGTTTCACGCCACGCCAGCGGCCAACCTTCGGCCGGGACCGGCTTGTTGTAATACCAGCGCCCGCCGCCATCATCGTCCGACGCGGGGATGAATTCGCCATCGGCGGCGTCCCATTCACTGGCGGGCAGCGCAGGCGCCCACATCGCCTGCGGTTCGGGCCGGATGAAACGATAGCGGCCATAGCGTTCGAGCTTGCGCCCGCCGCCGCTGTCGATCAGCCCATAATCGTCCCACGCTTCACCAACCAGGGTGACGAGCGGCAGCAGATCAGCCACGCGCGGCTTCCGTCAGCACAAAGGCCTTTACCGCGTCATAGTCGCCGGGCAGGCGCGCATAGCGTTCCTCACGGTCGAACAGATTGCCAAGGCGGCTGGGCAGCGCCGGACGGACACCCGTCGCGCGCTCGACCGCCTCGCGGAACTTCGCCGGGTGCGCGGTTGCGAGCGTGACGACGGGGACGTCGGCGTCGATCTCCAAGGCACGCGCTGCGGCCAATCCCACCGCACTATGCGGGTCGATGATCTGGCCGCCCTTTTCCTGCGCCCAGCGCAGCGCGAGCGCCATCGCATCGCCATCGATGCTCGCGCTGGAAAACAGCCCGCGCGCGCTGGTCAGCATATCGGCCGGGATCGTCATCGCGCGATTGCGGTCGAACTCGCCCATCATCGACGTGATCGCCGCGCCGTCGCGGCCCGACAGGTCGAACAGCAACCGTTCGAAATTGCTGCTGACCTGAATGTCCATGCTGGGGGTCGCGGTCGGCGTCACCGTTCCCGCGCTATAGTCGCCATTGGTCAGCGCGCGGTGGAGGATGTCGTTGACGTTCGTCGCGACAACGAGGCGGGCGATGGGGAGGCCCATCTGCGCCGCGACATAGCCCGCGAACACATCGCCGAAATTGCCCGTCGGGACCGAGAAGGCGACCGGACGGTCAGGCCCGCCGAGGCGGACCGCGGCGTAAAAATAATAGACGACCTGCGCCATCAACCGCGCCCAGTTGATGCTGTTCACCGCCGACAGGTTGATCTGCCCCCGCGCCTCTTCATCGCCGAACAGCCGCTTCACCATCGCCTGCGCGTCGTCGAAGCTGCCATCGATCGCGACGTTATGGACGTTGGGGGCCAGCACCGTCGTCATCTGGCGCCGCTGGACGTCGCTGACCCGGCCTTCGGGGTGGAGCATGAAGATGCGGATATGCTCGCGCCCCGCCACCGCCTCGATCGCCGCCGATCCGGTATCGCCCGACGTGGCGCCGACGATGGTGATGTCGGTGTCGCCGCCGCTCAGGAATTTTTCGAACAACTGACCCAGCAGTTGCAGCGCGACGTCCTTGAACGCCAGCGTCGGGCCGTGGAACAGTTCGAGCAGCCAGTGGCGATGATCAAGCTGGACCAGCGGGGTCACCGCATCATGGCTGAAACTGCCATAGGCCGCGCGGCAGAGGGTGCGCAGTTCGTCCTCACTGAGCACGCCCGCAACAAACGGCCGCATGACGCGGACCGCGGTCTCGGCGTAGTCGAGCCCCGCCAGCGCGCGGATGTCGCCTTCGGACATCTGCGGCCAGTGTGCAGGCAGATAGAGGCCGCCGTCGCTGGCAAGGCCTGCAAGCGTGGCGGCACGAAAGTCGAGGGTCGGCGCGGCGCCGCGGGTGCTGATATAGTCCATGACGCCAAAGCGCCTAGCGGTGCGCGATCAAGGCCGCAAGCGGCGGCGGACCGCGAGGATGTAGATAAGCAGCGCCGCCGCGGCGAACAGGAACCACTGAACCGCATAGGCCAAATGGTTGTTCGGCGTATTGTCCGCCGACGGAACCGCGCTCGCGCGCAGCCCCGCCGCCGGGACGTCGGCAATCAGCATCGCCCGCGCCGGCGCCGCCTTACCCGTCGCGCGCTGCATCACCGTCGGTTGATCGGGGCCGGGGACGATCGTCCCCTGCACGATTCCGCCCGTCCATTTCGGCGGCGTGAAATCATCGGCAATCCCGACATCGACCAGCACCCCCGGCCCTTCGGCGCCGGTGCGGCAGTCGGCAATCATGCGAAAGCCTGCCTTGCCCTTTTGATCGGTGCCGCTGCGCGGATCCCAGCGAACGGGTTCGAGGCACACGACGCTGCTCTTGCGAAACAGCAGGCTGTCGGCGACCGGCGGCAATTCCGGGTAGGCGACCAGCGCCGACATCGCGATATTGCGCTGATAAAGCGCGACCAGCGCCTCTTTCTCGCCCTTGCGCTGCAACTGCCACACGCCGAGGCCGATCATCACCGCGACGGCGACCAATACCAAAATCGTCGGGATCAGCGGCCAGCGCCGCGCGCTGGGCGTTTCGGGCTCAGTCATGCGGCTTGTCCACCTGACGCCCCTCGGCAGCTTGCCGCTGATGCTCGCTCGCCAGCAGTGCGCCCTTCGCGACGCGAAGGCCATAGACCACCGCAGCCGCGGTCAGCGGCACCCACAGCAGCACATGCACCCACAAGGGCGGGCGGACGACGGCATCGAATGCCAGCGCGAGCGCGACAAGCAGGCCGCCGATGATCAGGGTCAGAAAGGCTGCGGGGCCGTCGCCGACATTATAGCGGCCATAATCGAGCCCGCAGGCGGCACATTTCGCGTGAAACTGCACCGGCCCGTTGAACAGGCTTTGGGCACCGCATTCGGGACAGAGGCCAAAAAGGGCAGCACGCCAGACCGGCGGCTGCCCCTTTGAAATGGAGTCGGTGTCCGGCAACTTAGTGCGCGGCCACCGGCGCGCCCCAGCCGCCCCAGACATAGACGATGATGAACAGGAACAGCCACACCACGTCGACGAAGTGCCAGTACCATGCGGCGGCTTCGAAACCGAAATGCTGCTTCGGCGTGAAGTGACCCTTATAGGTGCGCACAAGGCAGACGATCAGGAAGATCGTGCCGACGAGCACATGGAAGCCGTGGAAGCCGGTCGCCATGTAAAAGGCCGAGCTGTAGTTGCTCTGTCCGAACCCCCACGGCGCGTGGATATACTCATACGCCTGTATCATCGAGAAGACCGCGCCGAGTATGATCGTCGCCCACAGGCCTTTCTTCAGCCCGTCGCGGTCGCCATGGATCAGCGAATGGTGCGCCCAGGTGATCGTGGTGCCCGAGCACAGCAGGATCAGCGTGTTGAGCAGCGGCAACGAGAAGGGATCAATCACTTCGATGCCCTTCGGCGGCCACATGGTGATCGCGGCAGCGCCTTCCTGACCGAACAGCGACGTCACGGCGCCGTCGGCATATTCGATCGGCACCGGGAACAGCGAGAAGTCGAACCAGGCCCAGAACCAGCCGACGAAGAACATGACTTCCGACGCGATGAACAGGATCATGCCGTAGCGCAGGTGCAGCTGAACGACCGGGGTATGGTCGCCGGCATGCGCTTCGTTGATGACATCCGACCACCAGCTGAAGAAGGTTGCGATCACGCCCATGAAGCCGAGGCCGAGCACCCATTTGCCCACGCCGCCGAAATAATCGTCGTGCATGTACATGACGAGGCCGAAGAACATCACCATCGCCGCCAGCGAGCCGATCAGCGGCCAGACGCTTGGGTTTACGAGGTGATAGTCATGATGTTTCGCACCGGACATTGCGTGTTTCCCGTTTTTGGCAGCCCCGGCATCGCGATTCCCCATCGCCCACCGGTCTTGTTAGACTCTTGATCGCGGCCTTAGCTCGCCTTTTTACCCTCGTCTACAGGGTGAAAGGTGTAGCTGAGGGTGATTTCCTGGATGTCTCGCGCGTCGGGATCGTCCATGATCTTGGGATCGACGAAGAACAGCACGGGCATCCGCATCTGCTGCCCCGGCTCCAACCGCTGTTCGGTGAAGCAGAAGCACTGGATCTTGGTGAAATATTTCCCCGCCTGCGTCGGCGTGACATTGAAACCTGCGGTGCCGACCACCGGCTTTGACGAGTTATTCTCGGCGATGAAGATCGCCATGTCGCGCGCGCCGATGCTGACCGTGTCGGTCGGATGCTCGGGATAGAATTTCCACGGCAGCCCCGGCGACACATTGGCGTCGAAGCGGACCGAGATGGTCTGCGACAGCACCACCGGATCCGCCGCGGCGGCGACCGGATCATAACGCTGCGTCGTGCCGCCGAAGCCGGTGACGCGGCAGAACAGGTCGTAGAGCGGCACCGCGGCAAAACCCAGTCCAACCATCGCGACTGCCAGAAGCGTCGCCAAGCTCGCGGTCTTCGCCTTTGGGGATAGCTGCGCCATCATGCGAAAATCTGGATCTTGGCGATGGTGATGAAGAAGAACAGGATCGCGAGCGCGCCGAGCATCCACGCCATCATATTGGCACGGCTGCGCTGGCGGCGGCGATATTCGACCTCGTCAAAGGGCTCGAAATTGGGCTTTTCGGTCATAGCGGCCACCAATGGTCGGCGACAACCGCGCCGAAGAGAATGAAAAGATAGGCGATCGAATAGGCGAACAGGCGCTTTTCGGGCTGCATCAGATCGCCCTCGCCCGTCGTGCGCGTCCCGACCTGCACCGACAGCGCCACGAACAGCGCCGACAGGATCGTGGCGGTCCACCCATAGAGCGCACCGGTGTAACCAAGCGGCCATGGCGCGATCGCCGCAGCCGCCATGATCAGCGCATAGAAGAGGATCTGGCGCCGCGTCGATTTCTCGCCCGCGACGACTGGCATCATCGGAATCCCCGCGGCGGCATAATCCGAGCGCACGAACAGCGCGAGCGCCCAGAAATGCGGCGGAGTCCACAGGAAGATCAGCAGGAACAGCATCACCGGCAGCGGCGCAACGCTGCCCGTCGCCGCGACCCAGCCGATCAGCGGAGGAAAGGCGCCCGCCGCACCGCCGATGACGATATTCTGCGGCGTCCGCGGCTTCAGCCACATCGTATAGACAAAGACATAAAACAGGATCGACACCGCCAGCAGCAGCGTCGCCTGCCAGTTCGACGCAAACAGCATCAGGAACAGCGAAAAGGCCGCCAGCCCAATCCCGAATTGCAGCGCCGTCTGCGGATCGAGCCGTCCCGCAGGCAGCGGCCGCCCGGCGGTGCGCTTCATCTTGGCGTCGAGGCCTGCCTCATACCATTGGTTGAGCGCGCCGGACGCCCCTGCCCCCAACGCGATCGCGAGGATCGACGAAAAGGCGAGGACCGGCGGCACCGAGACCGGCGCCGCGAGCAACCCGCACAGCGCAGTGAACACCACCAGCGACATGACGCGCGGCTTGGTCAGCGCAAACAGGTCGCGCCAGTCGGCCGGAAGGGCCGTGTCAGCGTGGGTCAGGCTTTGCGCCATGATAACTCCAGCCCGGGACGCGAACGCCCCCTGCCGACATCAGCAGGGGGCGCGCACGATCAGGCGATAAACGTCACGCGATCCGCGGCAGTTCGTTGAACTGGTGGAACGGCGGCGGGCTCGACAAGGTCCATTCGAGGGTCGTCGCACCTTCGCCCCACGGATTGTCGGCAGCCTTCTTGCCGGCGACCAGCGACCACAGGATGTTCACGAAGAAGATCAGGACGCCGACAGCCATAATGACATAGCCGTAGGACGAGATCAGGTGCCAGAACGCATAGGCATCGGGATAATCCGGATAGCGGCGCGGCATGCCCTGCTGACCCAGGAAGTGCTGGGGGAAGAACAGGACGTTCACGCCGATGAAGAAGATCCAGAAGTGCAGCTGGCCCAGGAACTCGTTGTACATCCGGCCCGACATCTTCGGGAACCAGTAATAGAAACCGGCGAACAGCGAGAACACGGCGCCCAGCGACAGCACATAGTGGAAGTGGGCGACGACATAATAGGTGTCGTGCAGGTTGGTGTCGACGCCGCCATTGGCGAGCACGACGCCGGTCACACCGCCAACGGTGAACATGAAGATGAAGCCCAAGGACCAGACCATCGGGGTCTTGAAGCTCATCGAGCCGCCCCACATCGTCGCGATCCAGCTGAAGATCTTGATGCCCGTGGGAACCGCGATGACCATCGTCGCAGCGGTGAAGTACATCTTCAGGTTCACCGACATGCCGACGGTGAACATGTGGTGCGCCCACACGATGAAACCGACGACGCCGATCGCGACCATGGCATAGGCCATGCCGAGATAGCCGAACACCGGCTTGCGGCTGAAGGTCGAGATGATCTGGCTGACGATGCCAAAGCCCGGCAGGATCATGATGTACACTTCGGGGTGGCCGAAGAACCAGAACAGATGCTGGTAGAGGACGGGATCGCCGCCGCCAGCCGCATCATAGAAGGTGGTACCGAAGTTACGGTCGGTCAGCAGCATGGTGATCGCGGCGGCGAGAACCGGCAGCGCGAGCAGCAGCAGGAAAGCGGTGACCAGCACCGACCACACGAACAGCGGCATTTTGTGGATGGTCATCCCCGGCGCGCGCATATTGAAAATGGTGGTGATGAAGTTGATCGCGCCCAGAATCGACGCCGCACCGGCAAGGTGGAGCGAGAAGATCGCCATATCGACCGCCGGACCCGCCGACCCGCTGGTCGACAGCGGGGCGTAAACGGTCCAGCCGGTACCGGCACCAAGGCCGCTGCCACCCGGGACGAACATCGACCCGACCAGCATGACGAAGGCGACGAAGGTCAGCCAGAAGCTGACGTTGTTCATACGCGGGAACGCCATGTCGGGCGCGCCGATCATCAGCGGGACGAACCAGTTGCCGAAACCGCCGATCATCGCGGGCATGACCATGAAGAACACCATGATCAGGCCGTGCGCGGTGATCATCACGTTCCAGAAATGCTTGCCCTGGACGTCGCCTGCGGCGCCGTCGAAAAACTGCGCCCAGCCGGTCAGATACTGGATGCCGGGTTCGGCGAGTTCGAGGCGCATCATGCCCGAAATCACCCCGCCGACGATGCCTGCGACGATCGCAAAGATCAGATAGAGGGTGCCGATGTCCTTGTGGTTCGTCGACATGAACCAGCGGACGAAAAAGCCCGGGGTGTCGTGATCATGGTCATCATGCGCGTGATCGGCATGGCCATGGGCGGGTGCAGTTGCAGCAATATCGGTCATCTGATGGACCCCTTATTAATTCTTGGCGACCGGGGCGGCGACGGGCGCCGCTGCCGGAGCAGCTTCGGTCGTGGTGGCGGCCGGCGTCGCGGCGGGCGCGGCGGCGGGCGTCGGTGCAGCGACAGCGGGCGCCGCGGCAGCGACGACCGGCCCAGCCGGATTGCCGCCCCTCGAACGCACCCAGGCTTCCCACTTGTCGACCGGCAGCACTTCGACCGCGATCGGCATATAGCCATGGTCGACGCCGCACAGTTCCGAACATTGGCCGTAATAGACGCCGACCTTGTTCGCGGTGAAGGTGGTTTCGTTGGCGCGGCCGGGAACCGCGTCCATCTTGGTCCAGAAGGCCGGAACGGCAAAGCTGTGGATCACGTCGGCGCCGGTGATGATCAGTTTGACCTGACGACCGACGGGAACAACCATGCGGTTGTCGACCGCCAGTTGATGCGGTTCACCCGCGGCGTCGGCCTGTTCCTTGCTCAGCATCTTCGACACATATTCGCCGATGCCCTGGTCGGGATAGGCATAGCCCCAATACCATTGATATCCGGTGACCTTGATCGTCAGCGCTTCCTTTTTCGGCGGCTCATATTGCTGCGCGAGCAGGCGGATCGACGGCACCGCAATCACCGCGAGGATCAGCACCGGAATGGCGGTCCAGATGATTTCGATGAAGGTGTTGTGCGTCGTCTTCGACGGCACCGGGTTCGCCTTGGCACGGTAGCGGAACACCACCCACAGCAGCAGACCGAGCACGAATAGCGTGATCACGGTGATCACCGGCAACAGGATGACGTGGTTGAACCAATAGGCCTGTTCGCCGACCGGGCTGACCTGCGGCTGGAAATCGATCCCCGCGTCGATCGGCTGGCCAATCCCGGGGGTCGGCTTCATCGGCACATAGGTCGCGTCGCCAGCCGGGACCGCAGCGTCGGTCGCCGCAGGGGCCGCCGTCGCCGCCGCCGCGTCAGCCGCGACCGGTGCCGGATTCGCCGCTGGCGCCGCAACGGGTGCTGCGACCGGCGCTGCGGCAGGTGCCTGCGCATGGCCGACGCCCACCGCGCCCAGCGACAAAGCCGCCGCAATTACAAGGGTTTTCAAGCTCTTCATAAGACTGGTGCCGCCCGTTGCCTGTTGTTCTTTATCATGCTTCGTCCCGCCCCGCGGCATGTCGGACAAGCGTCGCGACAGCCGAAAGCCAGGCTGAATCTCGCGGGCGCTATAGACCCGCTTGCCGCTTGCCTCAAGCATCTCTAACACTATTTTGCGGCTGGATAATCTTCACCGCCAAAACCCGGTCGCCGGCACAGGGCGACGCACTGGACAAAAGAACAATTCTCCCATGACCGATGATGAAATCCTCGCCGAATTCCGCGCCGCCGACGCCCTGCTCCAGGGGCATTTCCTGCTGTCGTCGGGCCGCCACAGCGAATATTATCTGCAGTGCGCGCGCGTTCTGATGGACACGGAACGTGCCGGGCGGCTCGCGGTCGCGCTCGCCGCCAAGCTGCCCCGCGACCTCAAACAGGCGATCGACGTGGTCGTGTCGCCCGCGATGGGCGGCGTCATCATCGGACATGAAATGGGCCGCGCGCTTGGCAAACCCGCGATTTTCGTCGAGCGGCCGACCGGCACCTTCGAACTCCGCCGCGGCTTCACCATCGAACCCGGCGCGAAGGTGCTGATGGTCGAGGATGTCGTCACCACTGGCCTATCGTCACGCGAAGCGATGGCGTGCGTCACAGCGGCGGGCGGCGAAGTGATTGCCGAGGCGGCGCTCGTCGATCGCTCGGCGGGCAGCAATGTCGACCTCGGCGTCCCCTTCTATCCCCTCGTCGCGATCAACTTCCCGACCTATGCCGCGGACGAACTGCCCGAGCATCTGGCCGGGACCGAAGCGATCAAGCCCGGGAGCCGCGCGAATTGAGCGCCGCTCCATCCGTTGGGCGCCTGCGCCTGGGGGTCAACATCGACCATGTCGCGACGATCCGTAACGCGCGCGGCGGCGAACATCCCGATCCGGTCCGCGCGGCAGAGATCGTCGCCGCGGTCGGCGGCGATGGCATCACCGCGCATCTGCGCGAGGACCGGCGCCACATCCGCGACGACGACCTCGCGCGCATCCAGGCGGCGACCGACCTGCCGCTCAATCTCGAAATGGCGGCGACCGACGAGATGGTCGAGATCGCGCTGCGCCACAGCCCCCACGCCGCGTGCATCGTCCCCGAAAAGCGCGAGGAGCGCACGACCGAGGGTGGGCTCGATGCCGCGGGCCAGCACAATCATCTCGCGCCGATCGTTGCACGGCTCTCCGATGCGGGGATTCGCGTCAGCCTGTTCATCGAGCCCGACCCGCGCCAGATCGAGGCGGCGATGCGTCTGCGCGCGCCAGTCGTCGAATTTCATACCGGACGCTATGCGCATTGCGAGGGCGAGGAACGCGCGGCGGAACTCCGCCGCATCGCCGACGCAGCGGCACTGGCGTGGAAGAACGGCATCGAACCGCATGCGGGACACGGCCTGACCTATGAAAATGTCGTCCCCGTCGCCGCGATCCCGCAGCTCGCCGAACTCAACATCGGCCATTATCTGATCGGCGAGGCGATCTTTACCGGGCTGGAAGATGCAGTGCGACGGATGCGGGTACTGATGGACGAGGCGCGCGGGTGACAGCGCCCGGCCAAACCCTTCTGCTCCTGTCCGGCCTTTTCAAGCTTGGTGCCACGCTGCTCATCCTGTTGATGCTGGCCAAGCTTGGATGGGATTTTGCGACCGATCGCGAGATCAAAGTACCAACACTACTGATCGCCGCGATCGGCGGAACGCTCGCCGCCCAACTGGCCGCCTGGTATGGCTGGCGCAGGGTGTCGCGCCGCGATGCAGAAAGGCGCGGCGCATGATCATCGGCCTCGGTTCCGACCTCTGCAATATCGAGCGCATTCAGAATTCGCTCGACCGTTTCGGCGAGCGCTTCGAGAATCGCGTTTTCACCGATGTCGAACGCGCCAAGGCGGCGCGGCGGCCGTTCACCCGCGCCGGCACCTACGCCAAGCGCTTTGCCGCCAAGGAAGCCTTCTCGAAAGCCGTTGGTACCGGGTTCAAACACGGCGTGTTCATGAAGGACATCGGCGTCGTCAACGCCCCCTCGGGTGCGCCCACGCTCGCCCTCACCGGCGGTGCGGCACTGCGGCTCGCGGCGATGATCCCGGCGGGGCACAGCGCGCATATCCACCTGACCCTGACCGACGACCATCCCTGGGCGCAGGCGTTCGTCATCATCGAAGCAATCAAGGACTGACCGGATCATGGCAAAGGACAAGGCGAAGGACGACGGCGGCTGGGGTAAGCTGATCCGCGACATTGTCGTGATCCTGCTGCTCGTGCTCGGCATCCACAGCTGTGTCGCCAAGCCCTTCTATATTCCGTCCGATTCGATGATGCCGATCCTGCGCAACGGCGACCGGCTGATCGTCAGCAAATATCCCTATGGCTGGTCCTATTCGTCGGTCAGCTTTCATCTGGCGCCCAAGGTCGCGGGCCGCTGGTTCGCCAAGCTGCCCGAACGCGGCGACATCGTCGTGCTCGAACATCCGGTGACGCGGATCGATTATATCAAGCGCGTCATCGGCTTGCCCGGCGACACGATCCAGCTGACCAATGGCGAACTCAGCATCAACGGCAAGCCGGTGAAGCGCGAGGTGCAGCCGCTGCTGGCTATCCCGGTCGATCCCAATCTGCCCAGCGGCGACAGCAGCCTCGACCGTTTCATCACTCGCGGCGCCGATGGTCGCGAGGTGCTAGAGCTGCCAATCGTCCGCGAAACGCTGCCGAACGGCGCGACCTTTGACACGATCGACATGGGGCCGGGCTACACCACCGACGATTATGGACCGATCACCGTCCCTGCCGACCATGTGTTCCTGATGGGCGACAACCGCGACGGCAGCGCCGACAGCCGGGTCGATACCAGCCAGAAAGGCCTGGGCGGTCCCGTCCCGTTCGACGCCATCGCCGGCCGCGCCGAGATCATCAGCTTTTCGACCGACGGCACCGCGACATGGTATAATCCGATCAGCTGGTTCAATGCGCTACGCTCGGGCCGCGCGGGAACCGATTTGCGGCCCGAACGTAGCAGCACGGCAAAATAGGGAGCGCGGGCATGGTGGAGCGGGTCGAGCGAAAAGAGCGCGCTCAGGCGCGTGCCAAGGCCACCGCCGACGCTCCCGGCCCGACCGAGATCCGCAGCCACCTCGTCCGCACCGAATTGCTCAAGGCCAGCGTCTGGCTGGGCCTAGCGCTGCTGATCGGCGCGTGCATCGTGCTGATCCAGCCGATCCTGCTGATCTTTGCCGCGATCGTGATGGCGTCGATGCTCGACGGCGGGGCGCGGTTGCTCGGGCGAGTGCTGCCCATTGCACGCGGATGGCGGCTGCTAATCGTCTGTCTATCGCTGCTGGCCTTTCTGGCGTGGACCGCGATCTTCGCGGGGTCGCAGATCGCCAGTCAGGCGGCGACCTTGCAACAGGTGATCATGTTTCAGGTCGAGCGCATCGCTGCCTGGGCTGCCGACCATGGCATGGGCAATTTCCAGATCGACACCAAAACCATCGCCGACAATATCGCGGGTACCGTCGGCCGCGTCACCGCCGCGGTCGGCACCGTGCTGGGCGGGCTGACCAGCCTGGTGATGATCATCGTGCTGGGCATTTTCATCGCGATCGAACCGCGACTGTACGAACGCGGCGTCGCGTGGATGCTGCCGATGAAGCATCGCGAGGATTTCTATATCACCACCGCGCGCATGGGCTTCACGCTGCGGCGACTGATGGCGGGGCGTCTGCTCGGCATGCTGGTCGAAGGCGTCGGCACCTGGCTCGCCTGCATGGCGGTCGGCATCCCGATGGCGGCGCTGATGGGGCTGCTGACCGGGCTGCTCGCCTTCATCCCCAATATCGGCGCGATCGTGTCAGGCATATTGCTGGTGCTTGTCGGCTTTTCGGCGGGGACCGATGCCGGGCTGTGGGCGATCGCCATCTATCTGGTGGTCCAGACGGTCGACGGTTATCTGATCGTCCCGATGGTTGCCAAAAAGACCGTCGATCTGGCTCCGGCGCTGGTGCTCGGCGCGCAGATCCTTCTCGGCGCGCTGCTCGGCATCATGGGACTGTTCCTTGCCGATCCGATCGTCGCGATGATCAAGGTCGCGCTGGAACGCGAGGCCGAGCGCAATGCGGGCGCGGCGCCGAAGGATGCGAAGACGGCGGTCTAGCCGCCCGCCCTCCTCTTTCATTTTGTCATCCCGGCGAAGGCCGGGATGCCGAAAATTAGGAGATTACGGCTGCGGCGCACCCGGCGGCGGGCCGCCCGGCGCAGCACCGCCCGGCGCGCCCTGCATCATCTGTTGCTGCTGCATCATCTGCTGCTGTTGCTGCATCTGCTGCTGTTGCTGCATCTGCTGCTGCATCGCGCGCACCTCGGCTTCCGACCGGTAGTCGAGCAAAGTCACGGTAAAGTGCAGCGTGCTGTTCGCCGGGATCGGCCCCGTGGCGCGGTCGCCATAGCCAAGCTGCGGCGGGATCGTGATCTTGTACTCGCCGCCCTTTTTCATCCGGGTCAGCGCTTCCGAAAAGCCCGGAACGACGCCCGCAACCTGCATCGGCGCCTGCTCATTGGCGTCGAACACCGTGCCGTCGTCGAGCTTGCCTTCATATTTCACCAGCACGACATCGGCGCGGGTCGGGCTTGCGCCCGTACCTTCCTTGACCACTTCGAACCCGATGCGCGGGGTCATGTGCCAGGCAAAGGCTGCCCCGAGCGCCAGCAGTGCCAGCAGGCCAAACCACATCAGCCACAGGCCGCTTTTGCTCACCGGGCGCAAGGGAACCGTCGTCACGCTCATGTCTGCTGATCCTTCCGCAGGCGCCCGCGGGCGCAAATGTTGGCGAGGCCTATAGGCGGTGCGGCGCGCGGCGGTCCAGAGGCAATTATGCGCGCGGAGCATTAGCGGCGATGTCGGCTGTGGAGTGGAGAGCGGACGTTGACGATCCTCCCTGTGGCGAAGCCATGGGGAGGGGGACCGCCCGCGAAGCGGATGGTGGAGGGGCGGAGACGGTAGCGCCAAGGCCCCTCCGTCAGCGCTTCGCGCTGCCACCTCCCCATCGCTGCGCGACAGGGAGGACCGATGCCGCAATCGGTCGTTAGCGGCCCTCAACGCCGCATAACGAAAAAGGCGCCGCGGTTGCCCGCAGCGCCTGTTTCACGATCCGAATCCTTGCAGGAAGGGCGGGTCTTACTTGATCCCGTCGCGTTCCATCCGCTTGCGCTCCATCTTGCGGGCGCGGCGGACGGCGGCGGCGTGCTCGCGCGCGCGCTTTTCGCTGGGCTTCTCGTAATGACGGCGCAGCTTCATTTCGCGATACACGCCCTCACGCTGCAGCTTCTTCTTGAGCGCGCGAAGGGCCTGGTCGACATTATTGTCGCGAACGATGATCTGCATGTGCCGTGTCGTCTCCGGTTCGTCCAACGATGAACGGCAACCGGATATCCGGTCCGCCATAAATCGCCGATATAAGGGCAATAAAAGAAGCGCCGCGAACCCGCGACGTTCCGATGGCTGCGCCGATAAGGGGATTCGCGGCGAAATGCAAGCCCCTGCGCGGCAAAAGCCCCTGCCCTTGCTGACAAAGCCCTAGCCCGCTTGCGGGATTGTGCCGCCCCCCAGGCTTGTGGCATAGGTAGCAAGACGAAACTAACATGCAAAGGGACAGGCCATGGCGACGCAGCTCAAGCGCAACAGCAAATATAGCGAAGCCGAGTGGACGGCGCGGCAGGAACTGGCCGCCTGCTACCGTATTTTCGCGATGATGGGCTGGGACGAGCTGATCTTCAACCACATCACGGTGAAGGTGCCGGACGAGGAAGGATCGTTCCTGATCAATCCCTATGGCATGCATTTTGGCGAGGTGAATGCATCGAGCCTGGTCAAGATCGACATCGACGGCAACAAGGTCGACGAGGATAATCCCTGGCATGTGAACAAGGCGGGCTTTGTCCAGCACAGCCTGTTCCACCGCGTGCTGCCCGACGCGCACGCGATCATTCATACGCACACGACCGCGACCGTCGCCGTCTGCTCGCTCGAAGGCGGGCTGCAACCGGTGAATTTCTATGCCTGCAATTTTCAGGGCCAACTCGCCTATCATGATTTCGAAGGCGTCACCGTTCGCGAAGAGGAAGGCGAGCGGCTGGTCAAGAATCTGGGCGACAAGCGCATCCTGATGCTGAAGAATCATGGCCCGGTGGTGATGGGCAAGAGCCTGCCCGAAGCGTTCATCAAATATTGGTCGCTGCAACGCGCGTGCGAGCATCAGATGGCGACGCTGAGCATGGGTACGCCGATCAAGGTCAGCCCCGAGGTGATCGCGGTGCACCAGCGCGACCTGTATATGGCATCGCCCCCGGGCGGCGCGGGCCGCATGGAATTCGACGCGATGGTGCGCAAGGTCGACAAAATCGATTCAAGCTGGCGTGACTAATCGCGCGGCGGCGCTAAACCAGCCCGCATGACACGATTCTCGGTCAACGATCGTCCGGTCGAATATCGGATGGAGCCCGACACGCCCCTGCTGTGGGCGCTGCGCGACGCGTCGAACCTGACCGGGACCAAATATGGCTGCGGCACCGGCGAGTGCGGCGCCTGTACAGTCGACATCGATGGCGAATCGATCCGCAGCTGCATGGTGACGATTGCGGAATGCGAAGGCCGCTTCGTCACCACGATCGAAGGCCTTTCGCGCGACCGCAGTCATCCGGTGCAGCAGGCATGGGTCGCCGAACAGGTGCCGCAATGCGGTTTCTGCCAGTCGGGGATGATCATGGCCGCCGCGGCCTTGCTGCGGACCAACAGCAACCCCAGCGACGCCGAAATCGATGCGGCGATTACCAATATCTGCCGCTGCGGCACTTATCCACGCATCCGGACTGCGATCCGCCGCGCGGGCCGGGTGCTGCGCGGCGAGGAGCGGATCGCCGCCGCGCCGCCGCCCGGTATCCGGCCCGACGATGCCGCGCGCGCCGTGCCTGCGCTGCGGCTGCCGCCCGGCACATGAACCCGCCCGTTCATGTAGCTGAACCGCAGGCAACAGCATGGTTCAGCCGCCGATCATCTTGCCGCTGGTAACAGACGATTCATCATCCCGGCTGGCCTCTCCAGCACACGGGACATGAGTTGGAGAATGGCGACATGAAGAAGATGTTCGGGGGGGTGCTGATCGCAGCGACGATCCTGACCCCCATTGCCCCGGCTGCCGCGCAGGCGTCGGGCGAGCGTATCCAGCTGGCGCAGCGCGGCGACGGTGATCGTGGCAGCCGCGGCGATCGTGGACCGCGTGGCCCCGAAGTGCGGCGCGGCAACAACGGCGGTGAAGCGCGCGTGCAGCGCCAGCAGGCGCAGCAGCCGCGTGCCGAACGCCAGCCGCGCGCCGAGCGCCAGCAGCAGTGGCAGCAGCGCGGCGATAATGGGCAGCGCGAGGCGCAGCGCCAGCAATGGCAGCAGCGAAGCGAACAGCAGCGCGCGGTACAGCAGCGCGAAGTCCGTCAGGGCGGCGCCTATGATCGCAACAATGATGGCCGTCTCGACCGCCGCTGGGACCGCAACCGCAATGGCGAAGTCGACCGGCGTTACGACCGCAACGACAACAACCGCGTCGATCGCCGCTATGACCGCAATCGCAACGGCGACCTCGATCGCCGCTGGGATCGCAACAACAACAACCGGATCGACCAGCGCGACCGGCGGTACGACCGCAACCGCGATGGCCAGATCGATCGGCGCTACGATCGCAACAACAATGACCGTGTCGATCGCCGCTACGACAACCGCCGCGGCAACTGGAACCGGTCGTGGCGCGATGATCGGCGCTACAACTGGCGCGATTATCGCCAGCAGTACGGCAGCCGCTATCGTCTCGGCGCCTATTATTCGCCGTACCGCAACCATCGCTACACCCGGTTCAGCATCGGGTTCAGCCTGGGGTCGCTGTTCTACAGCAGCCGCTACTGGATCAACGATCCGTGGCAGTACCGCCTGCCGCCCGCATACGACGGCTATCGCTGGATCCGCTATTACAACGATGCGATCCTGGTCGATACCTACAGCGGCGAGGTCGTCGACGTGATCTACAATTTCTTCTGGTAAGTCCTTTCGATTACCCGAAGACAAACTTGAGGGGCCGGCCCAGTCGGCCCCTCTTTTTATGGGCTTGCCCTCCCCTATCCGGCGCGCCACGGTAGCGTATCAGTCAGGGGAAACAGGATGCGCAAAATCGGACTCGCCGCTGCGGCAACGCTCGCACTATTGGGGGCGGCTACCGCAAACGCCAAAACCACCATCATCTACGCGGGCAGCGTCATCACCGATGCCGACAAGCCGGCGCAAGGTCCGTCGACAATCGTCATCACCGACGATCGCATCACCTCGATCACCGCAGGGCGCGCCACTGCCCCCGCTGACGCCACCGTAATCGATCTGGGCGACAAGACCCTGCTCCCCGGCCTGATCGACCTCCACGTCCATCTGACGGGCGATCCCGGCGGCGATTATCGCAGCGAAGCGGTTGACCCCGACGAATGGGGCGTCGTCGTCGGCGTCAAAAATGCCGGCATCACCCTGCGCGCAGGGTTCACCACGGTGCGCGAGGCGGGGTCGGCACAATATACCGCCTATTCGCTGCGCCGCGGTACCATCGCGGGCTTCATCACCGGGCCGCGCATCATCGCCGCGGGTCCGGCGCTGTCGATCATTGGCGGGCATGGCGATGTCACCGGCTTTCGTGAGGATGTCCATGACGTGCTCGATCAGGGCTATACCTGCACCGGCGCGCTCGAATGCGCCGAAAAGGTGCGCAAGGCATCGCGCGCCGGGGCCGACATCATCAAGATCACTGCGACCGGCGGCGTCTTGTCGCAGCAGGGCCGCGGGCTGGAGGGACATTTCACCAGCCCCGAACTGCAAAGCATCGCCGACACCGCCCACTCATTGGGGCTGAAGGTGATGGCGCACGCGCACGGCGCGCGCGGCATCGAAGCCGCCGCGGCGGCGGGGATCGACACGATCGATCATGGCACCTTCGCCGACGATGCGGCTCTGAAGGTGATGAAAGCGAAAGGCACCTATCTCGTCCCGACGCTGATGGCGTTCGAGGGCATCCGCGAACGGCTTGGCAAGGGCGTTTATACCCCGACGGTCGAGGAAAAGGTGCGCATGACACTGGGCAGCGTCGGCAAGGCGGTAACCCGCGCCAAGGCGCTCGGCGTCCCCGTCGCCTTTGGCACCGACGCCGGGGTGTTCGAACATGGCCGCAATGGCGGCGAATTCGCTCTGATGGTCAAGGCCGGTCTGACCCCGCGCGAAGCGCTGGCCGCCGCGACCACGGTCGCCGCCAGGGCGCTGTCGATGGAAGGCGAGATCGGCCGCATCGCGCCTGGCCTGTCGGCCGACATGATCGCGGTTTCGGGCGATCCGCTGAAGGACGTGGCGGTGCTGGAAAAGGTCGACTGGGTGATGGTCCGCGGCCGGGTCGCGGATTGATCAATTCAGTTGGTCATCCCGGCGAAGGCCGGGATCTCGCCGGTGCGTCATTACGATAGGGTGAGATCCCGGCCTTCGCCGGGATGACGAACGCGGTCAAGCCGCCCGTCGCACACGCCCCCGCGCCGGGGTCACCGTCTTGGGTCCGATCAGCGCGTCCATGTCGATCGCCTCGGCAAATTTCACCCCGACACGATTGTCGGCGGACCAGCGGGCCTCGGCGCTGAAAATCTGGTCGCCGCCGAATTCCAGCGTCAACGGCGTTCCCGGGGGCACGTTCCACAGGCCTTCGATCATCGCGCCGCGCGGTGACATGTTGCGCACGATCGCTTCATAGCGATAGCCCCCGCTCGCGATCTGGATCGTGCGGAAGATCGTCAAGCGCGGTTCGCGCGCGCTCTTGAACCCCTGCGCCTCGACCCGTCCCCCGCCCTCGCGCAGCAGCGCCAGCACCTCGGCCAGCTCCATCGGCCGCCCATAGATAAAGCCCTGGACATGGCTGCACCCGAGCCCGCGGATCAGCGCCAGGTCATCGTGCGTTTCGACCCCCTCGGCGGTCGTTTCCATCTTGAGCGCGGTCGCCAGCCCGACGATCGACGAGATGATCGCGGCGTTCATGCTGCTGGGGTCGGCGGCACCCAGGACGAAGCTCTGGTCGATCTTGATCTTGTCGAACGGCGCCTTTTTCAGATAGCCGAGCGCCGAATAGCCGGTGCCGAAATCGTCGAGCGCCAGCCGCACCCCGGTGCGCTTCAATTTCTGGAACATCGCCAGATTTTCGGGGCTTTCATCGAGGAACACCCCTTCGGTAATTTCCAGCTCGAGCTGCTCGGGGCGAATGCCCGCCGCCGACACCGCGCTCAGGATCGTCGCGGGCAGTTTTTCGTTGGCGAACTGGCGCGGCGATACGTTGACCGCGACGCGGTAATCAGGACCAAGCAGGGCAATGCTGGCGCAGGCGGTGCGGATGATCCACTCGCCGATCGGCACGATCAGGTTCGATTCCTCGGCGATCGGGATGAATTTCGACGGGCTGATCATTTCGTTGCTGGCAGGATGCCAGCGGATCAGCGCCTCGAACCCCGTAATTCGTTCGCTGCCGACATCGACGATCGGCTGGTACAGCAATCGCAGCTCGTCCTTGACCAGCGCATCGCGCAGCGCATCCTCGATCGCCTTCCGCTCGCTCGCCTGATTGTGCATCGCGTCGGCATAAAAGCGATAGACGCCGCGCCCGGCATCCTTGGCAGCATAAAGCGCGAGGTCGGCGTTGCGCACCAGCGCCGACGCGGACACCCCCTGCCCTTCCGACACCGCGATGCCGATCGACGATCCGATCCGCACCTGCTCGCCCTCGATCGCGAACGGCTTGGCGAGGCTGAGGATGATGGCGTTGGCGATCGCCGCCAGCTTTTCGGGCTGGCTCATCTGCGGCACGACGATCTGAAATTCGTCGCCGCCCAGCCGCCCGACCTGCCCTTTGTCACCGACGATCTGGGTCAGCCGCCCCGCGACCTGTTGTAGCAGCTGGTCGCCAACGGGATGGCCCAGCGTGTCGTTGACCGCCTTGAAGCGGTCGAGGTCCATCAGCAGCAGCGCGCAGGGTTGCGGCTGTCCGATATGGCTTTTCAGCGCGCGTTCGAGCAGGTCGGTGATGTGGGCGCGGTTGGCGAGCCCGGTCAGCGTGTCATAACGCGCCAGCTGGTTGATTTCGCGCTCCGACCGTTTCTTGTCGGTCAAATCGGTGCCGCTGCCGCGAAACCCCTGAAAATTGCCAAGCTCGTTGCTGATCGGGTGGCCCGAAATCGACCACCACCGTTCCTCGCCCGCCACCGCCGCCTGCACCGTCAATTCCTTGAACGGGGTGCGCGACGACAGGCTGAAGCCCAGCGTGCGCTCTTCATTCTCGTCGTTGCCGATGCGTTTGCGGATGATGTCGGTAAACGGCTGCCCCACCAGGTCCGATGGAGCCCGGCCCAGCCGCGCCGCGACGGTCGGCGAGATATAGACCAGCTGGCCGTGGCGATCGGTCTCCCAGAACCACCCCCGCCCCGCGCGTTCGAAATCGCGCATCAGGTTCAGCGCACGCTGCTGGTCGCTGATCGACAGCCGCTGTGCCCGCGTCGCGCGGCGCTGATGGCGAATGTCTTCGCGCATCATGACGATCAGCAGCCCCAGAAACACAAAACCGGCGACCGCGAACGGCCATGAAGCAATGCCGATCGCGCCCCCCAGCGCGGTGGCGCCGGCAAACACGAAAAAGGCGGGCCGGACGATCGCGACCGCCGCGGCGGCGACCAGCAACGATCCGATCTGGATCGCGGTAAAGGCATCGAAATGGCTGCTGCCGTCGGGAACGGCGATCGCAGCGAACATCGCCGCCGCGTTCAGCAGGCTGCCCAGCGCGATCAGCCCGACGCAAATCATCATCAGCAACGGCAACCGGTGGTGCAGCGTCGGGCGCGGGCGCCGCATCGCCTGTCCCACCACGGTGACGACGATGTCGCACGGCAGGCCGGCGGCCATCACCAGCCACCGCGACGGGTGATCGAGAAAGCCGGCCACCCCGGGCAGAAAGGCAAAGGTCAGGAACGCCAGCACGCGGCCGATCAGGACATAGTGCCACAGCTGCGCCACCCGCAGCAGGCGCGTCACGAACTCGGGCGAATCGAACATCGATTCCCCGCTCGCCAACTCGCCGACCGTCGGTCGGATGATGCTACGCCGATCCCCCAATGTCCCGCTTGTCCTGCTCGTCTGGTCCGGCTGGTGCAGTGGCCAATCAGGGGTTGCCAATTCCTTACCGCGGGCCGCTTGTTAACCCCGTTACTGTGCCAAAATGGATGCTATTCCGTTTCGCATCGCAACTTGTTATAGCAGGCCATGCCTGCCGTCCGCCTGCTCCCGCCCGATCGCTTCTTCGACCGCAGCCAATGGGCGGCGATCACCACCGCTTCGCGCTGGCGCGGCATCTGGCTGGTCGCGCATGCATGGATCGTCAGCATCGCGCTGGTGGGCGTTGCCGCCTGGTTGCAGAACCCGCTGGCGTGGCTGGTCGCGATCATCTTTGTCGGCGGACGCCAGCTCGGCCTTGCGATCCTGATGCACGACGCCGCGCACGGGCTGCTGCATCCGGTGCGCAAGACCAACAATTTCCTCGGCCAATGGCTGACCGGCGCCGCGGTCGGCTCCGACCTCATTGCCTATCGCACCTATCATCTTCAGCATCACAAATTCACCCAGCAGGCCGAAGACCCCGACCTCGCGCTGTCGAAACCCTTTCCCACCACCCGCGCCAGCCTGGGCCGCAAGATACTGCGCGATCTGACCGGCCAGACCTTTTTCAAGCAGCGCATGGCGCAATTCGGTTTCGCGCTCGTCGGGCTGAAGGCGATGCTGCGCGGGGAAACCGCCGAACAGGGCCGCGCCAGCACCACCGCCGGTACGCCGTTCAACAAACAGTCGAACGACGGCATGACGTCACCGACGGTCGATGTCGCGGGCGCGATGGCGGTGGCGCGCGCGGTCGGGCGGTTCCTGCTGGTGCAGGCGGTGCTGCTTGCGGCCTCGCTCGCGCTCTACGGATGGACGCCCTATCTGCTCTGGCTCGCGGGGCTGGCGACGACCTTCCAGCTCTATCTGCGCATCCGCAACATCGCCGAACACGCCTGCACGGCCACGGGCAGCGACGATCCCTTTACCCACGCCCGCACCACCCACGCGGGCTGGCTCGCCCGCGCGACGGTTGCGCCATATTGGGTGAACTATCATTCGGAGCATCACCTGTTCATGGGGGTGCCCTGTTACCGGCTGGCCGAAGTCCATGCGATGCTGGGCCGCGCCGGACGCCACGAATCGATGACGATCGCGCCGGGTTACGCCGCGGTGCTGCGACAGGTCACGGCGAAGGGCTGAACCGCCAACATTAGAGCCGTAGCCCTGAGCCTGTCGAAGGGCGCCTCTCGGATAGGCGCC
>JAFAGN010000213.1 GCA_023422695.1 Pseudomonadota bacterium | reverse complement strand
CACGCGACCCGCCCTTTTCGTTTGTGCGGCACGTACCTTGCGAACAATCGCCAGCGCCCGATGGGCGCGTGCGGACATGCCGCGAATAGTCGACAGAGGTGCAATTCGGCGGCGCTCCGGCCGACCTGAAGCTTGTTCGCTATTCAGGCGCCAGAGTTGTGACCGCGCGTGGGATGGCGATCAGTGCAGCAGCGCTAGGCCGGTTGCGCGATCAGCGGTGCGGCCAGCCTTGTGTCGATGCCAACGGTCCGCGCAACTTCCGCGGCCCACATCGCAACCTTGGCGATTTCATCGCCATGCGCAGCGCGGCCCTTGTCATAGTCCGCCGCGCGATCAGCCGCGCTAAAGCTGCTGCCATCCTTCGAATTGCGTTGCAGCGGTCCGTCCAGCATCGCGGCAAGCTGATCGGCATCGAGCGTCAGGCCGAAATGGGCCGCGGCCTGGGCAAGTGCAGCCTCGGGCTGTGCAAGAAAGGCCGCACTGTCGAGCGCGCGGACGCGATCAGGCGCCCCCGTAATCAGGCTAGCGAACAGCGACTGTTGCGCCAGCCAGGCCATCGCCGCGATCTGCAGATCGGTTTGTCCCAGAAAGTCGACGTCGGTGAAACCCAGCGCCTGAACGCGTCCTTCGGCGCGCAGTTTGACGAACAACTCGCGGACCCAGCGGCGACCGTCGAGCCCCTTTTTGGCAATCGAGGTCAGGAAATCGTCGAGCGGCGCGTGCATGACGATCGCCCGCGCCTGTGGCTGGATGGCCAGCATCGCCGCCGCCAGCCCGTTGACGACATTCGACGGTTTGATAATCGCCGCCTGATCGCCCGGAAATGGCCGCCCCAGCAGGCGCAGTACGTCGGCCAATAGCGGCCCGATCGCGTTGGGCGGCGCGCCGCGCAACCGCCAACCAACGATATCGTTCAGGATCATCGGTTCGCTGAGCCCGCTCGCCACGCCGGGCCGGTCGAGGCAGGCCGCAAGCAGCGTCGAGCAGCAGAATCCCGAATGGAAGATGAAATGAACCGGCGCCGTCTGACCGATCGCGCGCGCGTCGTCGCGGGTGATTGCCCGATAGTCCCGCGGCGGCAGATGGTCGTCGGTCAGGAAAGGAACGGCGGCCCGCGCCGCGCGGTCATAGTCGACAAACCGGATGTTTCCGGTCGCTTCGTCAAACCGGTGCGCAAGCCATTCGGCACCCAAAGCCGTCTGGCTGGACAGGATGTTGTCGGCCATGATCCGTCTCTAATCCTGCCGCACTTGCGCTTGATTTGAACCTATGATTAGGCGGCACGGTGACAGAGCAAAGCAACAAAGTCCAGCAACACCTGGCCGCGTTCACCGAGGCGCGGCGGCGCGGCGATCGCGGCGCCGAATTGCGCCATCTCGACGCCGCGCTGACGCTGGCGCCGCACGACCCGCAGCTGTTGAATGCCCGCGGGATGCATCATTTGCAGGACCAGAACTGGGCCGCGGCGTCGGATCTTTTTACCCAGGCCGCTGCCGCCGATCCGGGCGAGCCGATCCTGTGGATCAATCTGGCGACGTCGCGCCGCGCGCTGGATGACGTGCCGGGCGAGCGTGCCGCGCTCGATCGCGCGCTGGCCGCCGACCGCTTCCAGTTCACCGCCCTCTTCCGCAAGGCCGAGCTGGAACAGCGCGCGGGCAAGGAAGGCGATGCCGTGTTGGCGTGGGCTGCGGTGATCCAGGTCGGGCGCCAGATCACCAACCCGCCGCAGCCGGTCCTCGACGTCATTCGGCAGGGCGAAGCCTTTATGGCGACGCATGCCGGAAAACTAAGCCAGCGCTATGATGCCCTGTTCGGCGCCGACCGCGCCGCGGACCCCGACATGCGCCGGTTCAACCGCTGTCTGGACATCGTACTGGGGCGTAGCACCACCTATCGCAACGAGTGCCACGGGCTTTATTACCCGTTCCTGCCCGCCGATGAATTTTTCGACAAGCGGTTGTTCCCATGGTTTGCCGAGCTGGAAGCGGCGACGGCGGACATCCGCCGCGAGGGGCTGGCGCTGATCGAACAGGGCGGCGACGACCTGCGCCCCTATGTCCGGATGGAAGAGGGCGCGCCCGAAAGCAAATGGTCGCCGCTCGATCAATCGCTCGACTGGACCGCCTGTTTCCTGTGGGAATATGGCGTCCCGAACCAGCGCGTGCTCGATCGCTGCCCGGCAACCGCAGCGGCGCTCGCCCGGGCGCCGCTGGCGCCGGTACCCGGCAAAGCCCCTTCGGCATTTTTCTCGATGTTGCGGCCCGGCGCCCATATCCCGCCGCATACCGGGGTCACCAACACGCGCGCGATCGTCCATCTGCCGCTGGTGGTCCCGCCGGGCTGCGAATTTCGCGTCGGCGGTGAGACGCGGCCATGGGTCGAGGGTGAGGCTTTTGCGTTCGACGACACGATCGAACATGAAGCGATCAATCGCAGCGATCAGAACCGTCTGGTGCTGATCTTCGACGTGTGGAACCCGCATCTGTCGGCGCAGGAACAGGGTTTGCTGGTCGACTTTTTCGCCAATCAGGACCGTTGATCCAACCAGCTGTCGGTCAGCCGATCGGGTTTTGACTCTGGGCACTATCGAGCGCGGCGATGACGGGCGCCAGTTCGGCGGCGTAATTTTTCCATCGCCCCGACGACTGCGTGTGGAGCGCCGATCGCGCCTTCCAGTTGCTGGGGGTCCGGATGATCGGCGCGACCTTGCTTGGCGGAGCAGCGGGATCGAGGGGCGGCAACCCAAGCGCGCGCCACGTTTCTGCAAGCACCTGATCAGGCGCCTGGACCATCTCGTCGTACGAAACCGTGACAATATCGTCGCCGAAAATGTCCTGCCAATGCGCCATCAGTCGGCGATGCTGACCGAAATAATGCACCGCATCGTCCAGCCGGTCGCTGTAGTTGATCGTGTCGGCGAAGTTCAGGAAATAGATCGACAGGATATTGTCGAGCGCGGCGCGTTCGGTGAAGACGATCCGCGCGGCGGGAAAGAGCGTCTTGATCAGCCCGATATGCAGGAAATTGTCGGGCCGCTTGTCGGTGACATAGCGGGCGTCCGGGAAACTGCCCGTCACGGCCTGTAGATAGGCGTCGCGCAGGCTTTGCTTGGCGTCGGCGTTGAGCGTGCCGAGCGCGGCGGGGTAGGGGGTCAGCCGCTCGTGGACCAGCGCCGGAATCAGCTCGAGTTCTCCGCCAATCTGGACAAGCGGATGACGCCCGAGCAATTGTTCGATCACCGTCGATCCCGACCGGAACATGCCGCAGATGAACAGCATTTCGGGGCCATCAGCCGACGGCGGGCCTTCGGGCGGTGCGGGAAATGCCGCGATCAGATGGTCGACAAGACGCTCCAGCGTGTCGCGGTTGTAACGGCGCGACGGCGGGCGCAACGCGGCGTTGATCTGGTTCGCCTGGGCGATCGCCGCAAAGGCTTCCGGGTAGCGCCCCGCCGCGTCGAGCGCGTTGCCGAGGGCAAAAAGCATTTCGGCGGCGTCGTCCTGGCTATCGGCGCCGCTTTGTAGCTGTTGTTCAAGATCGCGGATCGCGGCCGCAGTGTCGTCCCGGTGAACCCGGATCGCCGCCAGCCGCGCGCGGGCGCGGCCATTGCCGGGGGCGCGGCGCAGCGCCTCGGCATAGGCGTTGGCCGCCGCTTCGGCGTTGCCGACGTCCTCCATCAGGCCGCCGAAGTTGAGCCAGGCGGGCAGAAAGGCCGGGTTTATCGCGAGCGCGGCGCGCAATTCGGCTTCGGCCTCGGCGCTGCGCTCCATATATTCCGACAGGATGGCGGCACGGTTGACATGCACCGCTTCGGCGCCGCCGATTTGCAGGCGCAGCGCTTCGGCATAGGCGTCGAGTGCGGCGGGATAGGCGCGCGCCTGACGCAGCGCGTAGCCAAGATTGAACCAGCCGTCGGCGTGGTCGGGGCGCAGCGCGAGCGCCTGGCGCAGCAGCGCGGCGGCGTCTGCGTAGCGCCCCTGCCCGATGCTCCGCCCCGCCGCGGCATCGAGCCGCGCCCACTCCTGATCCACGCGATGCGCTCCTATGCCGGGGTGAGCTTGAGCGCCCCGTCGCCTTCGTCGACCCTGATCGTCGATCCGTCCTTCACTTCGCCTTTCAGGATCAGATCGGCAAGCGGGTCTTGCAGATATTTCTGCACCGCGCGTTTCAGCGGACGGGCGCCATAGACGGGGTCATAGCCGACCCGGCCGAGCCACGCGCGCGCGGCGTCGGTCAGCGCGAGCGTCACCTTGCGATCGGTAAGCAATTTCTGGACGCGTGCGACCTGGATGTCGACGATACCGCCCATATGCTGCTGCGCCAGCCGGTTGAACAGCACGATCTCGTCGAGCCGGTTCAGGAACTCGGGCCGGAAATGCGCGCGCACGACTTCCATCACCGCGGGTTCGGCCTGTTCGACCGGCGCGTCGTCGGGCAGCGCCGCGATCGCCTGACTGCCGAGGTTCGACGTCAGGATGATCAGCGTGTTGGTGAAATCGACCGTCCGGCCCTGCCCGTCGGTCAGGCGCCCGTCGTCGAGTACTTGCAGCAGGATGTTGAACACGTCCTGGTGCGCCTTTTCGACCTCGTCGAACAGCACGACCTGATAGGGCCGTCGCCGCACCGCTTCGGTCAGCGTGCCGCCCTCCTCATAACCGACATAGCCCGGCGGCGCGCCGACGAGCCGCGCGACGCTGTGCTTTTCCATGAATTCGGACATGTCGATGCGGACCATCGCATTGTCGTCGTCGAACAGGAAACGCGCGAGCGCCTTGGTGAGTTCGGTCTTGCCGACGCCCGTGGGGCCGAGGAACAGGAAGCTGCCGAGCGGACGGTTCGGATCCTGTAGCCCGGCGCGGGCGCGGCGGACGGCGGTCGAGACGGCGCGCACGGCGTCATCCTGCCCGATGACGCGCTTTTCGAGCGTCGATTCCATCGCCAGCAACTTCTCGCGCTCGCCCTCCATCATCCGGTCGACGGGGATGCCGGTCCATTTGCTGACCACCGCGGCGATGTCGTCGGCGGTGACTTCCTCACGCAGCATCGCATTGCCCGCCGCGGCCTCGGCATCGGCGAGCTGCTTTTCGAGGCCGGGGATGGTGCCATATGACAACTCACCCGCTTTCGCGAGGTCGCCCGCGCGCTGTGCCTGCTCCAGCGCCGAGCGCGCGGCATCGAGTTCTTCCTTGATCTTGGCCTCGGCGTGGATCTTGTCCTTCTCGGCCTGCCATTTCTGGGTGAGTTCGGCGGACTGTTGTTCGAGGTTGGCAAGGTCGGCCTGAAGCGTGGCCAGCCGGTCCTTCGACGCCGCATCGCTTTCCTTCGACAGCGCCGATTCCTCGATCTTCATCTGGATGATCCGGCGGTCGAGCGTCTCAATCTCTTCGGGCTTCGACTCGACCTCCATGCGGATGCGGCTCGCCGCCTCGTCCATCAGGTCGATCGCCTTGTCGGGCAGGAAGCGGTCCGAGATATAGCGGTTCGACAGCGTCGCGGCGGCGACGATTGCGCCGTCGGTGATCCGCACCCCGTGGTGCAGCTCGTATTTTTCTTTCAGCCCGCGCAGGATCGAGATCGAGTCCTCGACCGTTGGCTCACCGACGAACACCGGCTGGAAGCGCCGCTGGAGCGCGGGGTCCTTTTCGACATGCTTGCGATATTCGTCGAGCGTCGTCGCACCGATGCAATGGAGCTCGCCGCGCGCCAGCGCGGGCTTCAGGAGGTTGGAGGCATCCATCGCGCCCTCGCCCTTGCCCGCGCCGACCAGCGTGTGCATCTCGTCGATGAACAGGATGATCTCGCCCGCGGCGGCTTTGACATCGTCGAGCACGCCTTTCAGCCGCTCCTCGAACTCGCCGCGATATTTGGCGCCGGCGATCAGCGCGCCCATGTCGAGCGACAACAGGCGGCGATCCTTCAGACTATCGGGGACGTCGCCGTTGACGATCCGCAGCGCCAGCCCTTCGGCGATCGCGGTCTTGCCGACCCCTGGTTCGCCGATCAGCACCGGGTTGTTCTTGGTCCGGCGCGCCAGAATCTGGATGGTACGGCGGATTTCCTCGTCGCGGCCGATGACCGGATCGAGCTTGCCCTCGCGCGCGACTTCGGTGAGATCACGCGCAAATTTCTTGAGCGCGTCATAACGGTCTTCGGAGGTCGCGGTGTCGGCGCTGCGACCACCGCGCAGCTCGTTGATCGCGGCGTTCAGCGCGTCGGGCTTAAGTCCGGCATCGGCAAAGGCCTTGCCGACCGGAGTGCCGCTTGCCAGCACCATCGCCAGCAGCAGCCGCTCGACGGTGACGTAACCGTCGCCCGCCTTGCTCGCGACCTGTTCGGCTTGGTCGAGCAGGCGCACGGCGTCATTGTCCAGCCCCGGCGTCTGCTGGGCGCCCGAACCCGACA
Source organism: Pseudomonadota bacterium (assembly GCA_023422695.1). Taxonomy (GTDB): domain Bacteria; phylum Pseudomonadota; class Alphaproteobacteria; order Sphingomonadales; family Sphingomonadaceae; genus Sphingopyxis. The sequence continues at coordinate 9,184 of JAFAGN010000213.1, read as the reverse complement.
CCGCGGGTACTTTGGCGAGCAGCGCGTCGATGCCCTGCACCGCGCGCGCGGCATCGCCGCCGCTCTTGGCGATCAGCCCCGCGGCCATGCCTTCGCTGTCTTCGAGCAGCGCCTTGGCGATATGCTCGGGACTGATCCGCTGATGGTTCATGCGGATCGCGATCGTCTGCGCGGCTTGCAGGAAGCCCTTGGCGCGGTCGGTGAATTTTTCGAGGTTCATGGGAAATAAGCCCCTTTCTTGTCTCGCAAGATAGTGTTGCTATTTGGCAACACAAGGGGGTGCGTTGGCCAGTTCCCATTCGTATCGAGCGAGGTCAAGATGCGCATCGGCAGCGTCCGACTTCGCGGTGTCTCGACTTCGCTCGACACGAACGGGATTGGAGATCGCTATTCCCCGTTGCGCGCCACTTGATCGAGCAGGCGCACGCCGAAACCGCTCATTCCCTTGGGGACCAGCGGCGATGCCTTGTCGGCCTGGTTCACCCCGGCGATGTCGAGATGCGCCCACGGCGTCGCTTCGTCGACGAAATAGCCGATGACATGCGCGCCGATGCTGGCGCCCGGCCCTTGGCTTGGCGCGATGTTGCGAATGTCGGCGATGTCCGATTTGATTTTTTCGGCATAATTTTTGTGCAGCGGCATCCGCCACACTTCCTCGCCGCTCGCGGTTCCGGCGGCGAGCAGCGCGGCGGCGAGCTTTTCGTCGCGTGCGAACAGCCCGGCATATTGGTCGTCGAGCGCGCCGACGATTGCGCCGGTCAGCGTCGCGATATTGACGATCGCGCGCGGCTTGTACGCCTGCGCGACATATTCATTGGCGTCGGCGAGGACGAGGCGCCCTTCGGCATCGCTGTTGAGCATCTCGATCGTCTTGCCCGACATCGTGCGGGTGACGTCGCCGGGACGCTGGGCGTTGCCGTCGGGCATATTCTCGGCGAGCGCCGCAACGCCGACGACGTGCGCGGGCGCGCGCGACTTGGCGAGCGACAGGACGGCGCCCATCACCGATGCCGCGCCCGACATATCGCCCTTCATGTCCCACATGCCGGCGCCGGGTTTCAGCGAAATGCCGCCCGAATCAAAGGTGATCCCCTTGCCGACAAACGCCATCGGCGCCGCGGGGCCATTCGCGCCGCGATAGCGCACGAGCATCAGCCGCGATCCGCGCGGGCTGCCCTGCCCGACCCCGACGATCGTCCCCATGCCGAGTTTGCGCATCGCCGCTTCGTCGAGCACCTCGATGCTGACCCCGGCGGTTCCGGCGAACGCCTCGCGCACCCGCGCGACGAAGCTTTCGGGATAGATGACGTTGGCGGGTTCGTTGGTAAGGTCGCGCGACAGGCGGACGCCATCGACCAGCGGTTTCCAGCGCCCGTTGAACGCGGCTTCGGCAGCGGCCGGGTTGGCGCCGACGACGGTGACCGCGCCGGTCGGCGGTGCCTTTTTGTCGACCGTCTTGTACCGGTCGAAACGATATTGCCCGAGCGCGAAGCCATAAGCGACGTCAGCGGCCGATGCGTCGCCGAACGCGCCGGCGATCGTCACCGGCTGGGCTTCGCTTTTCAGATCCTGCGCCGCCTTGCCGCCTGCTTCGGCGAGCGCGAGCGAGGTGGGCGTCGCGCCTGCGCCGACAAGCAGGATGCGCGAATAGGCGCCGATCCCGCGCAGCGACAGCGTCGATCCCGCCTTGCCATCGAAGGTCGCGGCGGCGATTGCTGCGCTCACCGCCTGACGTTCGGCGGCGCCGAGCGCGATTCCGTCGAGCGGCGGCAGCGCTGCGTCGGCCATCACGATCACCAGCGCGCCGTTCGCGGGGGCGCTCGCGGCAAAACCGATGGCGCGTTCGGCGCTGTTGTTGGCGGTTGCGGGGATCACCCCGGATCCGGTCACCGTTTGCGCAAAAGCGGGCGGAGCGAAGGCGAATGACAGGCACGCGGCAAGAAGCAGGCTTTTGTGATTCATGGAAATTCCCCGTTTGAAGCGATGCTACCCTGCATAGCCGCGCTTCGCCCGATCGCAAATTCGGCTCGACGAACGACAGTTGCTTGCCATCGGACGACATGGCGGTCAGACAGGCGCGGATCGAGCGCGTGAAGAGGACCAGAGATGCTGCGACGGATTTTGCTGGGATTTCTGCTGCTGTTGATCGTGGGTGCGGCGTCGCTGGCGCTGTGGGAGCCGCTGACGGCCGAAGCACCCGCGGCCCCCGTTTATAGACCGGCCGACGTCCGGATCGCGCGCGACAAGTTCGGGGTGCCGCATATCTTTGGCAAGACCGATGCCGATGTCGCTTATGGCGTCGCCTACGCCCATGCCGAGGATGATTTTTCGACCCTGCAGGAAGTGCTGGCGATGACGCGCGGGCGCGCCGGGGCGATGCTTGGCGCCGATGGCGCCAAGATCGACTATGCCGCGGCGCTGCTCGACGTGCGCGCGACGACCGCGCGCGACTGGCCGCGACTGCCCAACGATGTGCGGGCGCTGTTTACCGCTTACGCCGCGGGGCTCAATCGTTACGCCGACAAACATCCGGACGAGATCCGGCTGTCGGGCCTGTTCCCGGTGACCGGCGAGGATGTCGTGGCGGGTTTCGTGCTGCGCTCGCCCTTTTTCTTCGGGCTCGATTCGGTGCTGGGCCAGTTGGTCGAGGGCAAACCGATGCACCGCGAAGGCGGTCCGGCGCTCGATGCGACGGGCAAGATCGTCCCGCGCGCCGATACCCCGGTTGGTAGCGATCCGGCCGCCAACGGGTCGAACGCGATGGCGGTGGCGCCCGCCCGGTCGACCGATGGCGCGACGCGGCTCGTCTCGAACTCGCACCAGCCGTGGACCGGCGGCGTCGCCTGGTACGAACTGGTCGTCCACAGCGAAGAAGGGTGGGATTTTGCGGGCGCCAATTTCCCCGGCTCGCCCTATCCATTCCTCGGTCACAACAAGTTTCTCGGCTGGACCAACACCGTCAACCGCCCCGACCTGATCGACGTGTACAAGCTGGTGCTGAACGAGAGCGGCGATCAATATCGTTACGATGGCGCATGGCGGCCGTTGGAGGAAAAGCGCGTCTGGCTGAAGGTGAAATTTGGCCCGTTCGTGCTGCCGGTGCCGCGCAGCGTCTATCGATCGGTCCATGGCCCGGTGGTCAAGAATGAACAGGGTGCTTTTGCGATCCGCTACGCCGGGATCGACCAGGCGGCGATGGTCACCCAATATTATCGGCTGAACAAGGCGAAGGATTTCGCCGAGTGGCGCGCCGCGATGGCGGGGCAGGGCGTCCCCGCGACCAATTTCATCTACGCCGATGCGAAGGGCAATATCGGCCTGTTCTACAATGCGATGTTCCCCGATCGGCCCGCCGGGTTCAATTGGCGCGGCGTGCTGCCGGGCGACCGCTCCGCGGCGCTGTGGACCAAGACGCTGCCGTTCGACCGCGCCCCGGCGCTGGTCAATCCGCGTTCGGGCTATGTGATGAATGCCAACAACACGCCGTGGGTCGCGGCGGGTCCGGGCGACGAGCTCGACGCGGCGGCCTTCTCGCCGCTGCTGGGGGTCGAGGACGATATGACCAACCGCGCGACGCGGCTGATCGAGCTGTTCGAGGCGTCGGGGCAGATCGACGAAGCGCGGTTAAAGACGATCAAATATGACACCGCCTATGCCAAATCGGGCTATGCCAAGGCGTGGATGGACCGCTTGCTGGCGCTGAACGTCAAGGATGATCCGGCGCTGGTCGACGCACAAAATCTCCTCCGCCGCTGGGACTGGAACCTCGACGGCAAAGGGAAGGGTGATGCGCTGGCGCTGATGGTGCTGCGCCCCGCCAACGGCAGTCATTATCAGCGCCGCGCCGGACCCGACCCGCGCAAGGTGCTGGCCGAAACGGTGGCGCATTTGCAGGAACATTTCGGCGGGCTCGATCCCAAGCTCGGGACGGTGCTGCGGCTGCGCCATGGCGAGGGGTCGTCACGGATCGACCTGCCGCTCGACGGCGGTAATGATACGGTGCGTGCCTCGACGCTGTGGGATGCCGAACCCGACGGGCGGTTGAAGGTGCGCCATGGCGACAGCTTCATCATGTTCATGACCTGGGACAAGGATGGCCGGGTGCGATCGGAATCGATCCAGCCGTTCGGGTCGGCGACGACGCGGCCGACCAGCCCGCATTACAATGATCAGGCGCCGCTGTTCGTGCGCCATCAATTGAAACCGGTATTGTTCGATCCGGCGGCGCTGAAGGCGAGCGGCGCGCGCTTCTATCGGCCTTGAAAGCCGCGCGCCGCTGTCCTAAACCGTTGATACAGTGCCGTCCGGCACCCGGTCGCGCGTCGGCGTTCCATGCCTGCGCCCGCAATCCAAGAGGATGCCCATGCCCCGTTTCCATCGTTTCGCCCTTGCCCTGGCGGTGACCACCTCGCTGGTCGCTGCCGGTCCCGCGCTTGCCAAGTCGAAGGCCGCCAATCCGGCGCCGATCGTCGATCTGGTGAAGGCGGTCGACATTCCCTACGAAGCCTTCACGCTCGACAATGGCCTGCGCGTCATCGTCCACGAAGACCGCAAGGCGCCGGTCGTCGCTGTGTCGGTATGGTACCGCGTCGGGTCGAAGCATGAGCCCAAGGGCAAGACGGGCTTTGCCCATCTGTTCGAACATCTGATGTTCAACGGATCGGAAAATGCCCCGAACGACTTTTTCGAACCGTTGCAGCAGGTCGGCGCAACCGATTTCAACGGCACGACCAATGTCGACCGCACCAATTATTTCGAAACGGTCCCGACGGGGGCGCTCGACCTTGCGCTGTTCCTTGAAAGCGATCGCATGGGGCATCTGCTCGGCGCGGTGACGCAGGAAAAGCTCGATAACCAGCGCGGCGTGGTCCAGAATGAAAAGCGCCAGGGCGACAACAACCCTTATGGCCTGCTGCGCTACGAAATCTTCGAGAATCTGTTCCCGAAGGGGCATCCCTATCACCACAGCACCATCGGTTCGATGGCCGACCTCAACTCGGCCAGCCTTGACGATGTGAAGAAGTGGTTCACCGACAATTATGGCCCGAACAACGCGGTGCTGGTGCTGGCGGGCGACATCGATGTCGCGACGGCAAAGGCAAAAGTGGCGCAGTGGTTTGGTGACATTCCGCGCGGCACCCAGGTTCAGGCGCCCGCCGCGGCGGTGCCGACCCTGCCCGCCCCGCTCGCCAAAGAGGTCAAGGATCTGATCCCGACCCCGCGCGTGTATCGCATGTGGGCGATCCCCGGGCTGAACGATGCCGAAGCGGTGCCGTTGCAGATGGCGACCGCGGTGCTCGGCGGGCTGTCGTCGTCGCGGCTCGACAATGCGATGGTCCGCACCGATCCGGTGGCGGTGAGCGTTGGCGCCTTTGCGCAGACATTCGAGGACGCCGGTTTGCTGGTTGTCCAGGCCGATGTGAAGCCCGGCACCGATGTCGACACCGTGGGCAAGAAGCTCGACGCCGAAATCGCCAAGTTCCTCGCGAACGGGCCGACCGCCGATGAACTGCAGCGCGCCGCGGCCAGCTATCTGGGTGGCACCATCGCCGGGCTGGAAGCGGTCGGCGGCTTTGGCGGCAAGGCGGTCGCGCTCGCCGAAGGCGCGCTTTATTCGAATGATCCGGCTTATTACAAGGTCGAGCTCGACCGGATGGCGAAGGCGACCCCCGAACAGGTCGCCGCCGTGGCGCGCAAATGGATGTCGCGTCCGGCCTTTTCGCTGACCTACACGCCCGGCGAACGCACCGAAGGCGGCGAGAATCGCGGCGGCGCGGTGACCGCGGGCAAGCAGGCCGAAGCGGTTGCTCCCGATCGTTACTGGAATCCGGCGCTTGGCGATATTGGTCCCGATACCGGTATCGGCGCGGCGACCTCGATCGCGGATCGCTCGCAATTTCCGGCCGTCGCCGACCTCACCGCGCTCGATTTTCCGGCCATTGAGCGGGCGACGCTGAAAAACGGCGTCGAAGTCGTCTTTGCCCGCCGCACCACGGTGCCGACGGTCAACGTCGCGGTCAGCTTTGACGCGGGCTACGCCGCCGATCCGCACAGCGCGCTCGGTACGCAGTCGTTGATGCTCAGCCTGATGGACGAAGGCACGACCAGCCTCAACTCGGTTGCCTTTGCCGAAGCCAAAGAGCGGCTGGGCGCCCAGATCGATGCCACCGCCAACGCTGATGAAACGGTGTTCAGCCTGTTTGCATTGAAGCCCAATCTTGGCGCGTCGCTGTTGCTGCTCGCCGATTATATCCGCAACCCGGCGTTCGACGCCAAGGAACTTGAGCGGGTGCGCGCGCAGCAGCTCAACCGGTTGAAGGCCGAGCTGAACAATCCCAATGCGATCGCGGCGCGCCTGATGGCACCGATGCTTTATGGCGCCGACCATCCTTATGGTATTCCGCCGTCGGGGCTGGGCGATGCCAAGGCGGTCGAGGCGGCGACGCGCGATCAGCTCGCGGCGTTCCACACCACGTGGATCCGTCCGGACAATGCGCGGGTGTTCGTCGTTGGCGACACGACGCTGGCCGAGGTGAAGAAACAGCTCGATGCGACGCTGGGCCAGTGGAAAGCGCCGAAAACTGCGAAGCCGGTCAAGAATTTCGACATCGCGATCCCGGCGCCCAAGCCGCGTATCCTGTTCTTCGACCGTCCCAAATCGCCGCAGTCGATCATCCTGGCGGGCAAGGTGCTGGATGCCAAGGGCGGCGACCAGCTGGAAATTCTGCGCTCGGCGAACGACATTTTCGGCGGCAATTTCCTGTCGCGCTTCAACACCAATTTGCGCGAGACGAAGGGCTGGTCCTATGGCGTGCGCAGCCGCATTTCGGGTGAAACCGACCGGCTGAGCTGGGTCGCGGTGGCGCCGGTGCAGGCCGACCGCACCGGCGATTCGATCAAGGAGCTGCAGAAAGATCTGAAGGACTTCCTGGCCGACAAGGGTGTGACCAAGGAAGAGCTGGAGCGCACGGTCAACGGCAGCGTCCGCGAATTGCCGGGAAGCTTCGAAACCTCGGCCGACGTGCTCGCCGGTTTGCGCAACATCGTGAAATTCGGGCGGCCCGACAATTATTACGAAACGCTGCCCGCGACCTATGAAGCGATGACGGCGGCCGAGATCGACGCGGCGGCGCGCAAAGCGCTCAGCACGGACGATCTCGTCTATGTCGTCGTGGGCGATGCGGCGATCGTCAAACCGCAGCTTGACGGATTGGGTTTGCCGGTGGAAACAGCAACCCTCGCTAACTAACATTGATTTCAGTAAGGAGAGCTTCGATGTCCGTAGATGGCAGCTATGATTGCGTAACCAAGTCGCCGATGGGCGACCAGAAATCGGTGTTCACGGTCAGCAGCGACGGCGACAGCTTCACCGGTTCGAACGCCGGTGCGATGGGCGCGCTCGATGTGGAAAATGGCAAGGTCGACGGCAACAAGCTGACCTGGACCATGAACATGAAGGTGCCGATGCCGATGACGCTGGAATGCGAAGCGACGATCGACGGCGACGCGCTGACCGGCACCATCAAGGCCGGTGCGTTCGGTTCGATGGCGATGACGGGTACCCGCCAGGCCTAATTTTGCGCCACCGCGACAGAAAGGGCTGCTCCTGACGGAGCGCCCTTTTTTGTTGGGCGGGTGGTCGGGTTCCGGGGCGGGAAGCGGAGGTTAAATCCTCCCCACTTGTGGGGAGGTGGCAGCGCGAAGCGCTGACGGAGGGGGCGGGCGTTCTTGCACCACGCGGCGTCAGGCCGCCAACCCCCTCCACCGCCTTTGGCGGTCCCCCTCCCCGTTCCGGGGAGGATCGGTCGGGTCCGCAACTGGTCGGCTCCCTCCATTCGACCCGCCTGCTCGCCCGCGATGGCGTCTTGCATAGCTTTTCGGCGCTGAAGGGGTGTTCAAAGCCGGGGCAGGGGCGCATAGGCTGCCGCCATGCACAAACCGGTACCCCCCACGCAGCGCAGCCTGCCCGGTGATCGCGAAATGGTGGTCATGATGGCGATGGTGATGGCGCTCAACGCGCTCGCCATCGATGCGATGCTGCCTGCGCTTCCTGCGATTGGCAAAGGGCTTGGCGTTCTGGTCGCCAACGACCGGCAATATGTGATCTCGCTTTACCTGCTCGGCATCGGCTTCGGGTCGCTGCTCTATGGCCCGCTCGCCGACCGGTTCGGGCGCAAGGGGGTGCTGGTCCCGGCGCTGTTCGCCTATGTCGCCTTTTCGATCGGTTGCGGGCTGGCGACGAGTTTTCCGATGCTGCTGGCGCTGCGTTTCGGCCATGGGCTGGTCAGCGCGGCGCTCGGGGTGATCGTCGTCGCGGTGATCCGCGACCTGTTCGCGGGCGATGCGATGGCGAAGCGGCTGTCGCTGATCTTTCTCGTGTTCATGATCGTGCCGATCATCGCGCCGACGATCGGTGCCGGGGTCGCCGCGCTGGCCGGTTGGCGCGCGATTTTCATCGTACTGGCGGTGATGGGGCTGGCCATGATTGCGTGGCTCCGCCGCCTGCCCGAAACGCTCGAGCCCGCCGACGTGCGCCCGCTCGACTGGCGCACGATGGTCAGCGGCTGGGCGACGGTCACGCGCCATCGCCGCGCCGCGGGCTATATGATCGCCTCGGGCATGATGCAGGGCGCGCTCTACGGCTATCTCAACAGCAGCGAGCAGATCATCGACGAGGTGTTCGATGCGCAGAGCTGGTTCCCGCTGATCTTTGCCTGCGTCGCGGTTGGGATCGCAATCGCCAATTTCTCGAACGCGGCGATCGTCGAGCGGTTCGGCGCGCGGCGGGTGTCGCAGAGCGCGGTGTTCGCGTTCATGGCGACGTCGATCGCACAGATCGCCGCGGCGCTCAGCGGCGCCGAGACTTTATGGATGTTCACCGTGCTGATGATGGTCAATGTCGGGTTGATCGGCTTTATCGGCAGCAACTTCGGGTCGATCGCGATGGAAGATTTCGGCCATATGGCCGGGGTCGCCTCCTCCTATCAGAGCTTTGCCAAGACTTTGCTGGCGGCGGTGGTCGGCGCGCTGATTGGTCAGCAATATGACGGCACCACGCTGCCGCTGGCCTATGCCTTTCTGATCAGCGCGGTGGTGGGGCTGGCGCTGGTGTTCTGGGCCGAGCGCGGGAAATTGTTCACCCGCCCGGGTACCGCGCCGAAGACGCCTTACTGACAAAAAAAGA